>NZ_CAXTGZ010000851.1:0-2021 GCF_964243625.1 uncultured Caballeronia sp. | reverse complement strand
CAACTGTCCGATGATCTCGCCGGTCGTCAGGTTGCGTGAGAAACCTTGCTTGCCGGTCGAACAGAAACGGCAATTCACGGCACAGCCCGCCTGCGATGAAACGCACAGCGTGCCGCGATTTTCTTCCGGTATGTACACCGTTTCGACAGCGTTGCTGTTGCCCACGTCGATCAGCCACTTGCGCGTGCCGTCGGTGGAAACATGGTCGCTGACGATGGCGGGCATATCCAGACTCGCCCGCCCTTTCAATTTTTCGCGCAGTGACTTCGCCAGATCGGTCATGCCGTCGAAATCGTCGACGCCGAACTGGTGAATCCAGCGCTGCAGTTGCTTGGCGCGAAATGGTTTCTCCCCCAGGCTGTCACAATAAGCGACAAGCCCGGCGGCATCGAGATCCAGAAGGTTGACGGTGGAAGCTGTCATTCGATTTTCTGCCATTTCCCTGATGAGCGAAGCCGGGAAGCCGTTCAAAGCCGCACCCCAGTTCGCTTTTCGGTTAATTCGCGCCAATTCCTGCGATAAATCTACTCCGAATCAACGCGAATAAACGTTTACTTCGGGGAAGAAGAAAGCGATTTCCTGACGCGCCGTTTCTGCTGCGTCGGAACCGTGCACTGCGTTGGCGTCGATGCTGTCTGCGAAGTCAGCGCGGATGGTGCCCTTGTCAGCCTTCTTCGGATCCGTCGCGCCCATCAGGTCGCGGTTTGTCAGGATGGCGTTTTCGCCTTCCAGCGCCTGGATCATCACGGGGCCGGAGATCATGAATTCAACGAGGTCCTTGAAGAACGGACGTGCAGCGTGGACTGCGTAGAACTTTTCTGCATCAGCACGCGACAGGTGAACCATGCGCGACGCGATGACCTTGAGGCCCGCTTGTTCAAAACGGCTGTAGATCTGACCGATCACATTCTTTGCCACTGCATCCGGTTTGATAATCGACAGGGTGCGCTCGATCGCCATGAAAAACTCCAAAAAATTAACGGGTTACGAATATAAAGAATCGACAATTGTAGCACGAAGCATTGTATGATTGCGATGGAAACCTTACGACATCGTAAGCATCAAAGCTCAAGTCTCGTGACGAAATGCGCGGTAATTTTACTGGTCGAGCCATTGCAGTGCAGCACTGTTGATTTCGGTGCAACATAGGCGCATATCGCGTCTGTAAGGCTCGCCGCGTCGCAAAGCAAATAAATCGAGCCGGAATTTTTGAACCAGTTGGCTTTACACAAGTTTAGGCAAGGAGAAACCATGAACGAATCCCCTTACGGTTTTGGTCGCACAGGCAGTGTCACGTCGTCCGAAACCCGCAATCGCGTTTTACGGAACACGTACTGGCTGTTGGCGCTCTCCATGGTGCCGACCGTACTCGGCGCGTGGGTAGGCGTCGCGACCGGCTTCTCGCTGTTCGCGGCAACCAGCCCGGCCATGAGTTTCATCGCCTTCATGGCGATCGCTTTCGGCTTCATGTTCGCTATCGAGCGCACCAAGAACAGCAGCCTGGGCGTGCTCGTCCTGCTCGGCTTCACGTTCTTCATGGGCCTGATGCTGTCGCGTCTCCTGAGCTTCATTCTCGGTTTCTCGAACGGACCGCAGCTCATCATGATGGCGTTTGGTGGCACGGGCGTGATCTTCGCGGCCATGGCGACCATCGCAACCGTGAGCAAGCGTGACTTCTCCGGTCTTGGCAAGTGGCTGTTCATGGGCGTGCTCGTGCTGCTGCTGGCCGCGTTTGCAAACGTGTTCCTGCATCTGCCGGCATTGATGCTGACCGTGTCGGTCCTCGCGATCGTGATTTTCTCGGCCTACATGCTGTTCGACGTCCAGCGCGTCGTGAACGGTGGCGAGACGAACTACATCAGCGCCGCACTCGCAATCTACCTCGACCTGTACAACGTGTTCACGAACCTGCTCGCGCTGCTTGGTATTTTCGGCGGGAATCGGAACTGACGCGGCGGAACTGATCCGGACAGCGAAAAAGTTTTATCGATAAAAAAAGCCGGCCTCATTTGGGGCCGGCT
>NZ_CAXTGZ010000850.1:0-2027 GCF_964243625.1 uncultured Caballeronia sp. | reverse complement strand
CCAGCTTGTAACCCTCATGGCTGGCGATAAAACCGAGTTTGTCGTAGAAACGGTGGGCGTCGGCACGAGTCTTGTCTGTCGTGAGCTGCACGAGATTGCAGCCACGCGTCCTGCATTGCGCGATCGCCCATTCGAACATCTTCTGCCCCAGGCCTGAATCGCGGCGGTGCGCGGCTATGCGCACCGCCTCTATCTGTCCCCGCCATGCGCCCATGCGCGCAATGCCTGGAATAAACGTAAGTTGCAACGTGCCGATCACTTCGTCGTTATCCGTGACGACCATGAGGTGCTGATTGGCGTCGGAGTCTATGGCTTCGAATGCAGCGACGTACCGCCCGTCGAGCGGCGTGCCGACTATCTCGCGCTGGCTGCCGAGCGGGTCATCGGCGAGCATTGCAACGATCGCGGAGATGTCGGCCAAGCGCGCCGACCTGAATTCGATGTGTTCCATTGAGCTTCCTTCAATACTTGCCGAGCGATGAACCTGGCTCGCGTCGAATGCGGCCGTCGTTTTGCCGACCGCGCTAGCGAGACCTTCGATAGTCCGCCTCTTCCCGATCATGCCGAGTATCCGTCGGGCCGGACGCACTGGAAAGCACCATTGCATTCTACGGACGAATTCAGGGAGAATCGTGCGAAATGGCGCCTCCGGATCGACGAGACAGGAACGGATGTCGCGGTGACGGGGCTGATTGTTGAGTACTATGAGGCGGCCAGGAACAGATAGTCCCGGGCGTTCGCGGTGAAGCAGAAGCATCTCTGACGGGTTCTCATGAAAAAATATCGCCCGCGTCTTCCGCAAGACCATTCGCACGTGGCATGGCGGGAGCTTTCACTGACATCGTTGCCGATCGCGCTGGTGTTCGTCGCGCTGGTCGGGCTGGCTGTCTGGGTTGCCGATCCCGCACCGCCGAAAACCATCACCATCAGCGCAGGTCCGCTCGACAGCTCGCTGCTGAACACCGCGAACACGTATAAAAAGATCCTGGCGCGCAATGGCATCACCCTCAACGTGCTTCAATCCGATGGTTCCGTACAGAACCTGCAGCGGCTGATGGATCCCAAGCAGCACGTCGATATCGCGCTCGTGCAAGGCGGCGTCTCCGATGAAGCCGCGAGGGCTTCGCTGATGTCGCTGGGAAGCATCTTTTATATTCCCATCGTGGTGTTTTATCGCGGCAAAGGCCTGACGCAACTCTCGCAACTCGATGGCAAGCGCATCGCAATCGGGCGCGAGGGCAGCGGCACGAGGATGTTGTCGCTCAAGCTGCTGGAGGCGAACGGCATCTCCTCCCACGGTGACACGCAACTCGTGCCGGTCGACGGCATGCAGGCGGCCGAGCAACTGGTGGCAGGCAAGGTCGACGCCGCCATGCTCAGCGGCGATTCGACCACGCGCACGCTGATGCTGCGGCTGCTTGGAATCCCGGGCATCTCCGTCATGGATTTTGCGGAAGCGAGCGCCTATACGCGGCTCTTTCCCTATCTCAATCAAATCGATCTACCCGCCGGCGTTCTCGATCTTCGCAGAAAATGGCCACCCGATACGCTCCACCTGATTGGTCCGACCGTTGAAATCGTGGCGCGGCCGAATCTGCATCCGGCCATATCGGATCTGCTGATCGAGGCGGCGCAGGAGATCCACGGCGCGGCCGGTCTGCTGCAGCGCGCGGGCGATTTTCCGAGTACGACTGCGCACGAATACCGGATCAGCGAAGACGCGACGCGCTATTACAAGTCGGGCAAAAGCTTTTTGTATCGCGTGTTGCCGTTCTGGGTCGCGAGCATCACGGACCGGATCCTGGTGCTTTTGTTGCCCGTGGCCGTGCTGCTGTTTCCGGCATTGCGGCTGATTCCCGCGCTTTACGGATGGCGCGTGCGTTCGCGGATTTATCGATACTACGGTGCGCTGATCGCGATCGAATGCGGTGCGCTGAGCACGTCGACGGAGGAGCAGCGCATGGCGCTGCTTGCGGAGCTCGATGAAATCGAGGCATCGCTCAACACGCTGCGCATGCCGCTCGCTT
>NZ_CAXTGZ010000849.1:0-2030 GCF_964243625.1 uncultured Caballeronia sp. | reverse complement strand
CTCGGGATGAGGATGGTTTTCCGCAATCTCGGGAAAGCAAGCGATGAAGCGGGCAAAAAAAACAGGATCGGACCGCGCACGGGTCGCGTCTATCCGTTCGAAAAGCTCATGCGAAGCTTTGCACCCAAAAAACAAGCTCCACGCAGCCACGTAGCTGGGCACGCCATAGATGGTTTGCCAAGCTAAGCGGACGAATTCGCGCGCTCTTTGCTCGAGCGGCAGTGAGACCGGAGGCCACACAACGCCATCATCCGAAAGCGGTGCCATGACTTCGTCGATTAGGCGCTCCATCAAGACCTGACGATTAGCGAAATGGTGCTGCAACGCGCCTAACGTGACCCGCGCACCACGGGCGATATCCTGCAGGTTCGTGGCTCGAAAGCCTTTTTTGTGAAGCAACCGCATTGCCGACTGGACTATGCGTCGTCTGGTAGCATCGCTGCGCTCTTCCTGGGTTCGCCGCGCCGGTGCACGTGGGGATCTGTCTGCTTTCGGTACTATGCTCATGGGTCATGCGTTAGTTAGCGTTCCAGCAGTGTCCACCGCTCGGGTCCGAGGGGGCATGATTACTCAACAAACCTAGTGTGGCACAAAAAATAACAATAAATTGTTATTGTTTCTGTTTTCCAGTGTGCTTATACTTGCCTTAGTCACTGCGGTTTGGTTACTGACAGGACGCCAGGCCGAGGTACAGGGCCTGAGCTCAAACATTAAAGATTTATTGTTTGTTAAAAAATGACTGATTGTTGAGAAGGGACGGCCGCTGCTGTTTCTGTCGCGCCCATTTGTAATATTGCGCGGCCTGCCATCAAGTAAGGGGTGAGCAGAATCGATAGGTTAGCAGCCTAACCAATGCCCCCAAGATTTTAGAAGCAGGTTTGTCAACCATTGTTCACGTAGGCCAAGATGACCGCAACGACGCAAGCGACCGAAGCTACCCATTACCGATTTACTTTTAAGTGTCCTGACCGCTTGGGAATACTCGCGAAAGTCTCGACCTTGCTTTTCGAGGAAGGCGCATACGTAACGGAGTCTTTCCACTATGGCGACCCTCAAAGTAAGCAGTTCTTTGCGCGCATGGTGTTTGACGACCATGTGTTGGTCGGTAGCATCAAAACCCTGAATCAACAGCTGTCATCGCTTGCGCGTGAACTCGACATGGAATTCGAGATTACGCCTGCTTCATATCACCCGAAAGTACTTATCGCTGTATCAAAATACGATCATTGTCTGAATCTCCTTCTGACCAAATGGCGCGCGGGGGCGTTGGCAATTGACATTGTTGGCGTCGTCTCGAACCATAACGACTGTCGAAGCCTCGTTGAGTGGTATGGCATTCCGTTCAGTCATTTCCCAATCACGAAAGACACAAAGCCTCAGCAGGAAGCACAGATTCTAGAGCTGTTTGCAAATAGCAAAGCAGAACTACTCGTCTTGGCGAGATACATGCAAATCTTGTCCGATGACATGAGCCGTAAGCTCGAGGGCAAAGCGATCAATATTCATCATTCATTCTTGCCAGGTTTTATGGGTGCTCGCCCTTACCATCAGGCGCATGAACGTGGTGTCAAAGTCATTGGTGCAACAGCACACTTTGTGACGAGCGACCTCGACGAGGGTCCCATCATTGCGCAGGAGGTCAAGCAAATTGACCATGCGTACACCACAGAAGACATGGTGCTTACGGGGCAGGACACAGAGGCTGTAGCGCTGGCAAATGCGGTACGCCTTTTTAGTGAAGGGCGAATCTTTCTCAATGGCAACCGAACGGTAATCTTGTAACCAAAGTAGCGGAGTTCCTCGTGGAAAACTACTCTTTCTTGTCCTTGGCGAAACACGCGCTGAGCGGTCATCGTCGATGGACTCAAGCGTGGCGCACGAGCGAACCTAAGAGTCGCTACGACGTAGTTATTATCGGCGGCGGTGGTCAAGGGCTGGCCACTGCGTATTACCTCGCCAAAAACCATGGTATTACGAATGTAGCTGTCATCGAAAAAGGATGGTTGGGGGGTGGAAACACCGGGCGCAAC
>NZ_CAXTGZ010000848.1:0-2033 GCF_964243625.1 uncultured Caballeronia sp. | reverse complement strand
AACGCCGGGCTAGAAGCTCAGGTGCTGGCTCGCACGGAGGAAATCCGTCAGACGGTCATGTTCCTTGAAGATGCGCAGCGCGATCTGAAGCGCAATTTCTCCACGATGGTACAAGTATGCGCAAGCATGATCGAGCTGCGCTGTGGGGTACTTGGTGGCCAATCACTGCGTATCGGCGAAGTGGGTAGGCGTTTGGCGTTGGCGTTCGACATGAGCGGTTTGCAGGCTCAGGATGTTTTCTTTGCGGGTTTGCTGCATGGCATCGGTAAGTTGTCACTGCCAGACGAATTGCTTCGCAAATCGCTCGATCGGCTCTCGCCTGAAGAGATCCAGTTTTTCTATCAACATCCGCTGCGTGCGCAAATGGTGTTGACACCGGTCGCGCAGTTGGATCATGTTGCGCACATCATCCGCCACCAGTACGAGCGGTTTAACGGCCGCGGCACCCCTGACGGTTTGGCTGGCACGGACATCCCGTTTGGTTCGCGGATTTTGGCGGTGGCTCGCGACTTCGAGGGTTTGCGCAGTGGCGGCATCGTGAAGCAAGCCGCCTCGCTCGAACAGGCGATCGTGATGCTCAAGTCGCAAGCTGGGACGCGCTACGATCCGCAAATCGTCGATCGCTGCGTAGCCTTGATGAAGGAGCCGCTCGCGTTGAACGGTGATACGCCAGTGGCGCAAATCGACGCATCGCAGCTCCGGGAAGGTATGCGGCTCGCCGATGACCTGCATACTAGCCGTGGCGTACTGCTTTTGGCGAAGGACGGTGTCGTGTCCGCTCATCAAATCGCGCAGGTGAAGCATTTTCAAACGCAAGACGAGACGCCATTTGCCATCCGGGTCTACGCGCCTGAGGCGAACCAACCCGAACCTATACACCGCTAATCCCAGCAACTGCCGAGCCGACGCGCATGTACAAACACCTAGTCCATGAATTGGCTGTTCAGCGCGACCAACTGAAAGCCGTACTAGATAACATGCCACAGGGCATTTGCATGGTCGACGGGATGGGCCGCCTTACCGCCTGTAATGCACAATTTCTCGAAATGCTTCAGCTTCCAGCCGGCGCGTTCGAGCACGGGAAAACTTATGTCGATGTCCTGTCTTGCAGTCCAGTATTCGCAGACCAAGTGGAAGGCGTCGCTTACCCTTACGCGGCTGAATATTTCGCGATGGTCGGGTCGAGGAATCGCGTGACGGCACAACAGCGATGGTTCGACAATCGCGTCATGTCGATTGCACATCAGCCTCTGGTGTCAGGTGGTTTTATCGAAACGTTCGACGACATCACGAAATTGCACCACGCCAACGCACGCATTGAGCATATGGCGACGCACGATGCGCTGACCGAACTACCAAACCGGGCGTTGCTTCGGCAACGGATGGATGAGACGTTGGCTCGCGACGACCAAGCGCGTTGTGCGCTGCTTTACATCGATCTGGATCGTTTCAAAAACGTGAACGACACTCTCGGGCATGCCTTTGGCGACGCGCTGCTGCAACAGGTCGCGGCGCGGCTCACGCAGCAGTTGCCGAGCGGCGCCATGGTTGCAAGAATCGGCGGCGACGAATTTGCGGTGCTAGTTCGAAACGATACGGAACGCGGGCAGACCGCGATGCTTGCCGAGCGCCTCATTTGTAGTGTCAGTGACCCGTACAAGTTCGAAGGGCATGAAATCGTGATCGGCATGAGCGTAGGCATCTCGATCGCTCCTGAGCATGGCCACGAATGGGGCGCGCTGGCCAAGCATGCGGATCTCGCGCTGTACGGAGCGAAGTCGGGTGGCCGAGGGTGCTACCGCTTCTTCGAGGTGCAGATGGAACGTTCGATGCAGGCTCACAGAGCGCTTGCACTCGAATTGCATCAAGCGATAGGTCGACACGAATTCGAATTGTGCTATCAGCCCGTCGTCAACCTATGCCCACAACGCATCAATGGGTTCGAAGCGCTGTTGCGATGGCGTAACCCCAAGCGGGGTATCGTCGGAGCCGGCGATTTCGTCCCCCTCGCGGAGGAGCTGGGGCTGATTGCG
>NZ_CAXTGZ010000847.1:0-2035 GCF_964243625.1 uncultured Caballeronia sp. | reverse complement strand
GACTTTGTACTCAAGCGCGCCGATGGCGAATGGGCGTATCAACTTGCAGTTGTAGTGGACGATGCAGATTGCGGCGTCACGCATGTTGTTCGCGGCGCAGACTTGCTGGATTCGACCGCGCGCCAGATCTATTTGCAGCGATGCCTGGATATGCCTACGCCCGCTTATCTGCACGTGCCCGTGGTCGAGAATGACCACGGCGAGAAGCTCAGCAAACAAACCGGCGCAACGGCACTGGACACGGCCAAACCGCTCGCAGCATTGACGCAAGCAGCGAGGCATCTCAGCCTGGAACCCTTGTCCGCCGGATCGCTTGAAGCTTTTTTCTTGGACGCCACGACTCAATGGGCGCGAAGGTTCGGGACGTAGTTTCGTAATCTTCAAAAAGCAAAAAGCGGCATCGCGGCCGCTTTCTTCGCTACACATTCCCACAAACCCATCAAGACTCCGACGGTGTCCTGCGCGGCATGCCCAATCCGCCCAGCAACGCAGCCAACGGCTGACGCGGCGTATTCTTGCGCTCGGCTTCCGCCGCAGCCTCGTCCTGTGCTTTCCTTGCCGATGCCGGCGACGCTACGTACGGCTTCAGGAAAAAGTCATCGACCGGTTGCTGGCGCGAATGCGAACGTTCGAACGATGTAGAACGGCGGCGCGGCTCCTCGCTGCGTGCATGCCGGGATTCACCGCGTTCGGCGCGGGCCGGCCGTTCGTCGCGGCGACCCGGAGACGATTCGCGCCGCACCGGGACATCGACCTTCAGCGTCATGACTTCGAGCGGCCGCTTGATCAGCTTTTCGATATCGGCGAGTTGCTTGCGCTCGTTCGGGCTGCACAGCGACAACGCGTCGCCCGTCGCACCCGCCCGTCCGGTCCGGCCAATACGGTGAACGTAGTCTTCCGCGCTGAACGGCAGGTCGAAATTGATCACTGCCGGCAAATCGGTGATGTCGAGGCCACGCGCGGCAACGTCGGTCGCGACCAGCGCTTCGATCTCGCCTTTCTTGAACGCATCGAGTGCCTGCATGCGCTCGCCCTGCGTGCGATCGCCGTGGATGGCCGTCGCGATGATTCCGTCTTTTTCGAGCACGCGTGCGAGACGGCTTGCGCCGATCTTGCTGTTACAGAACACCAGCACCTGCTTCAGCCCGCGCTCGCGAATCAACTGCGTTACCGCGCCCGACTTGTCGCTTTCAGCGACTTCGAACACGATTTGCCGCACGTTCGCGTTCGTGGAATTGCTGCGTGCGACTTCGATGGTTTGCGGATTGCGCAAATAAGTCGCCGCCAGTTTCTTGATTTCGCCCGAGAACGTGGCCGAAAACAGCAGCGTCTGGCGCTCCTTCGGCAGCAGGTTCAGGATGCGCTGCAGATCCGGCAGGAAACCCATGTCGAGCATGCGGTCGGCTTCGTCCAGCACGAGCATCTGTACCTGACCGAGATTCAGCGTCTTTTGCTGAACGTGGTCGAGCAAGCGACCGGGCGTTGCGATCAGGATTTCCACGCCGCGCCGCAAGGCTTCCGACTGCGGATTCATGTCGACACCGCCGAACACCACCGTACTGCGCAGCGGCGTGTGTTTGGAATAAGCCTGCACGTTACCGGCGACCTGATCGGCGAGCTCACGTGTGGGCGTGAGGATCAGCGCGCGCACGGGGTGCCGGGCAGGCGATGCGCTCGTGCTGGCCATTGGCAGCAGGCGCTGGATGATCGGCAGCGAGAAACTTGCAGTCTTGCCCGTGCCGGTTTGCGCGGCGCCCATGACGTCGCGGCCAGCAAGGACCACCGGAATGGCCTGCGCCTGGATGGGCGTAGGGATCGTGTAGCCGGATTCGACGACTGCGCGCAGGATGTCGGCGGACAGGCCGAACTGGTCGAATGTAGGCACGGGAGCAGGCGCTGCAGCCTCGGGTACGTGAGGCGTAGCGCTGATTTCAGCGCCGGGTGCGTCGGATTGAGCGGCGGACGGGTTCGTGACGACGGGATCGGACATGGTGACTTTGGTGGCTTTCGCTTTCGCTAAAAATGCGCCGGAGCG
>NZ_CAXTGZ010000846.1:0-2043 GCF_964243625.1 uncultured Caballeronia sp. | reverse complement strand
ACGGCAGAATCAACCTAAAGCAACATTATCGGGCGGTCCGAGTTGCTTCTAAACGTATCTTCCGGCACCCCAGCTAACCGCTCGTGAGCTAGTCACCGCGCACTGCGAGCGTTCGCGAGGGGGGTTGCCGCAAGCTTAAAAGCGTTGAAACAGGCAAGAGGGGTGCTCCAGCGAGTTATCGGGAGTTGCTATGCAGTTTCACCTCAAAAAGTTACGCGTCAGAGCATGGAACACGCGACGGATTTCGGCCGTGAGTCCGTTGCGCGTTCTGGTCGTAGACGACAACCAAAACGCAGCGGAAGCGCTTGCCTCCTACCTAACGTTTGAAGGAATGGAGTGTCGAATGGCGCACGGGGGAGCCGAAGCCATTAACACGGCTACCGAGTGGATACCCGACATTATCATCAAGGATATTTGGATGCCAGGACTTAACGGAGTTGAAGCAACATGCGCGCTGCGACGTGATCTACGCACGGGTAGCATCATCGTT
Organism: uncultured Caballeronia sp.; assembly: GCF_964243625.1. Taxonomy (NCBI): domain Bacteria; kingdom Pseudomonadati; phylum Pseudomonadota; class Betaproteobacteria; order Burkholderiales; family Burkholderiaceae; genus Caballeronia; species uncultured Caballeronia sp. The sequence goes on along the minus strand of NZ_CAXTGZ010000846.1, from coordinate 1,553 downwards.
ATCGCCTTCACTGCTATAGACGAGGATGAAGTCCTCAGGCATCTCACGCATCTGATTTTTGATGGCTATTGCCAAAAAGGGCAGCCTCCCACAACCCTTGTCACATTGATCAAGCATTTCTCTGAGTAGGCGAACACGGTTCCTAAATGGACCATTCAGCCTGGTCAACTGCTAGCCAATCGTTAGCGGGCGATATTTGCGGAGAAGCGACGAATTGTTTGATTCAGCCAGACGCGCAATATCGGCAGGGCTGCTATTGCAATCAAGCGACGAGGACCAAAAAGCACCGACCCCACAAGTACCGCCGCGATCATTTGCGCGTTGGGCGAAGTCAACAAGGTGACCCCCATGTATTGCCGGATCGCCGGGGAGGTCAACCCATTTTTCGACGACGACAGAGCTGCGCGCTCACCGCTTGAATGTGCAACAAATTCCGCCCGCGTGAGTTCCAAGCGCGACAGCACGCGACCACGCCGATCTTTGGGATTTTCGCTGTAAGTCTCATCCGACGGCGTGCTCACAAAGCCTCCTTAATTGCTTTCAAATCTTCGCGTAGCTCAGACTGGAGCGTAGCAAAATGAGATGCGCCTCGTAACTGCGCGCGCAACGCAAAAAACGCTGCCACGGAAACAACCAGCCACAGCCCGGCAATTGCCCACACCACCGCGAGGAAATATGGCGTTCCGAACGCGGTCGCGATCAAAGCAAAGCACAGGAATGACAGGCTGAACAGAAGGCCTACCGCGAGCGCGACCATTGCGATGACTTCTCGTAACAGAGTCTTTTTTGTTTCGGCAAGTTCCAACGTTGCCAGTTCTGCATAGTCGCCCGCGCGCGTCGTGCAAAATTCACCGATTGCTCTCCAGCGTCGTATGCTGACTTGCACTTTCGACAAAGGGTTCATCACACTAGACCTCAAATGAAAATCAATGCTCGCGCGGAAGCGCAGACGGTTTGCTGCGGCATATCTCGAATCAATGGAATCCCAAATAAAGGATGACAAGAACGATAACCGGGACGCCCAGCAACCAACCGAGTAGATATGGCATTTTTATGCTCCGAATTGTTAGATGACACGCGAGTCAGCATGCGCAGCAGGAGCAGCAAATGCTTTGTCCCGCCTACCGGCATGTTGCAAAGTGACTTAAGCAAGACGTATTCCCCAGGAGCCGGGATCAGACAGGAGGACGTTGAAATGAAATCGAACCGACTAGCCTTGTTTATTGGTGCGGTTGTCACAAGCTGCCTTGGGTCGCAGCCAACACCGACGTTCGCCCAACTGCCCGCCGTTTCGGCAGCGAACACTGCGCCGACTTCAAACGAGGGAAAACATGAGGCTTCGCATCCGCCTGTTGATGCGGCAAGTGACGCCAGCGTTGCGACGTCACTGCCGATACAAGCAACCCATCAGCCCGGCGAGCTCGCGGGTATCGTGCCCGCTGACGAGATGGCCGAGGAGCTCAGTTTCTCGGCTACTCAAGCCGTGGGCGCGGGCAAACAGCTCGGCACGCTCCGACGACGAGCTGTCCTCGATGGTGACAGCGATGTCGGCG
>NZ_CAXTGZ010000845.1:0-2048 GCF_964243625.1 uncultured Caballeronia sp. | reverse complement strand
GCGATGAATTCGATCATCTGATCAGCGTCGATCCGGTTCGGATCTTTAAACCGCATGATCAAGCGTACGCATTGGCCGAGCGGGTTTTTGGACTTGCGCGCGGATCGATTCTGTTTGTGTCGTCGAATGCGTGGGATGCAACCGGTGCGCGATATTTCGGTTTCCCGACGTGCTGGATCAATCGCGGCGGCGGGACCTTTGATGAGATGGGGCAAGCACCGGACTGGGAGTTGCGCGGGCTCGATGAAGTGGCGCGGCTGTTCGATGGCGCTGAACGGAATGCGCCTCTGGCCTGAGAAAAAACGGGGCGGCTTCGGCTTGATGCAGAAGCATAAGCCGCCCGTTATCATCACGGCCGAAGACTGTGATAGTACGCGGCAAGATTCGCGATATCGGTATCGGATAGCGGCTTGGCCATCATCGTCATCATCTCGTTCTGGCGCGCGCCGGATTTGAAATCGTTCAGCGCCTTGACCAGATACTCTTCGGTTTGTCCGGCGAGATTGGGTGCGTCCGGAATCTTCGCGAGGCCGTCAATGCCGTGACATGCCTGGCATTGCAGGGCTTTGGCGCGTCCAGCCTGCACGTCGGCGGCGAGCGCCGCATGTGCGGACCACACGGCGGCCGCGACTAGCGCCGCCGTCATCATCGTCGATGATTTCTTCATTTTCCGCCCGTGTAAGAGATGCGATAGATTGCGCCGGCGAAGTCATCGGAGACGAGCAGCGAGCCGTCCTGCAACTGCTGCACGTCAACCGGACGGCCCATATACTCGCCCGTTGGCGTGAGCCAGCCTTCAGCAAATACCTCTGCCTCGCCAGCCGTGCCGTCATCCTTGACCGGCGTGAACATGATGCGCGCGCCGATCGGCGTCGTGCGATTCCACGAGCCGTGCTGGGCATCGAATATCCCACCCTGATACTTCGCCGGGAACATCTTGCCGGTGTAGAACGACATGCCGAGGTCGGCCGCGTGCGCCACCATTTCGACTTGCGGGAACACCACGCCGGCAGGTGGCGTTGCGTCCTTGTATTCGACTGTGCGGACCTTGCCGCCGCCATACCAAGGGAAGCCGAAGTTCTCGCCCGCTTTCGTCGCGCGATTGAGTTCGCCGGGCGGAATGTCGTCGCCCATGCCATCGACCTGGTTGTCGGTAAACCACAGCGTCTTGTCCTTCGGATTGAAGTCGAGACCCACGGAATTGCGTATGCCATGTGCATAGATTTCGCGGTTCTTGCCATCCTGATCCATGCGGATAATGCCCGCGAGACCGTTCTTGTCGAGCTCGGCGAGCTTGTCCTTTGGCGGCACGTTCCATGGCTGCCCCAGCGCGATATACAACTTCTTGTCCGGTCCGATGCGGCACACGCGCGCGCCATGATTGAAGCTTTCGAACTGCGTCGGAATCAGCTTGCCCTGCGGCACGACGACGGCCGCCGCGACATCACCGCCGCCTTCTCCAAAGAATTGCGCTGCAGGAAACGCAAGCACACGATTCTGCTCGATGACGTAAAGAACACCGTCAGGCGAAAAACATACGCCGTTGGGAACCTTGAACGTCACCGAACTTGCAAAGGCGACGACATCGTCCGCAACCCGGCGCTTGGTGCGGTCAGTCACTTGCCATACGCGCGCCTTGCGCGTGCCGACGAAGACAACGCCCGTCGATGGTTCGATCGCCATGTGGCGCGCGTCCGGCACGACCGCATACAACTCGATCTTGAAGCCCGGCGGCAGTTTGATCGACTTGAGATTTTCACGCAGCGCGTCGGCGCGCTGGCCGGTTTGCGGCACGGTTTCGGCGGGCGTGGTGTTACCCGTTTGCTGGAAGTTAGAAAGCGTATTGACGTTGTCCTGCGCCGCCTGGGCGCATGGCAGGGCGGCGAGCATCGCGCCAACGGCAACAGGCATAAGCTTGAGCGCTGCGTTCATCTGTTTGTCTCCTGGGATGTTGCTTCGTTTTTAGTGACTGCAACTACGGACAAAAAGTGATGTGCGATACGAAACATGCCGTGCCCGCGTGCGATGCTCGCGCTAAACGATGCCAT
>NZ_CAXTGZ010000844.1:0-2055 GCF_964243625.1 uncultured Caballeronia sp. | reverse complement strand
CACCGGCACGGCCATGAATCCAATTGCCTGTTCGCACGCAAAAGCGCGTCCACGAATGTGCTTCGGCACGAGTTCCGAAATGTACGTGCCGATGGTCACCAGTTCCACGCCGATCCCCAGGCCCGCCATGAAGCGCCAGAAGTTGAGGCCGCCCGCGGTGTCCTGGAAAGCCATGATCACGTTCGCGGCTGTGTACCAGAGCAGGGAGTAAGTGAAGATCGCGCGCCGCCCGAAGCGATCGGCGAGAAACCCGCAAGCGATCGTGCCAATGAAAAGCCCGAGAAACAGCGACGCGATAAAACTCGCCACGCCCGTGAAGCCAAACAACCCGACTGTCGTCGATGTCAGGATTCCGCTCTTCACCAGCCCGGGTGCGACGTAGCCCGAGTACAGCAGGTCGTAGAGTTCGAAGAAGAAACCAAGGCTCAGCAACACGACGAGCGTCCACATGGAACGGGTTGCAGGCAAACGGTCGAGCCGCGCAGAAATCGACCCCGCCGATAAAGAGCCGGCTGTGGTCTGAGGGACTTCGTTTTCCTGGCGGGTGGTCATCGATTCATGTCTCCGTGGCGTGGCCGCTTTGTTTTGGCGCCGGCGCGCATTTTAACGGTCAACGTGCCAGTTTGTTGCAGATAATGAAGATTCCAGGGCTGTGGCCTGCCTCCCGTTTGGTGCCAAAATTTGAGATAGTCTGTCCCCGCCCGTCACGCTCACTGCCGAAACCGTGCATCAAGACGCCTCCTCGCCCGCCGCGAATGAACCCGAACGCATCGACATAGCGGTCATAGGCTCGGGCTTTGCCGGTCTTTGCATGGCGATCCGGCTGAAACAGGCCGGCATGAACGATTTTTTCGTGGCCGAGCAGGCGGCGTCGCTTGGCGGCACATGGCGTGACAACCATTACCCTGGCTGCGCCTGCGACGTGCAGGCCCACGTCTATTCGTTCTCGTTCGCGCCGCATCCGGGCTGGACGCGGCTATACGCGCCGCAAGCCGAGATCCGCGCGTACCTTGAGGATTGCGCGGCGCGGTTCGGTATTGGAGCGCATTTGCGTTTCAACGAAACGCTGCAACGCGCCACCTTCGATGAACCCACGCAACGCTGGATCCTGCGATTTTCAACGGGCAGGAAAGTGTCGGCGCGCGTGCTGATTGCGGGGATGGGCGGGTTGTCGCGGGCATCCGTTCCGGCAATCCCGGGCATCGATACATTCGAAGGACCGTGTTTCCATTCGCAGCATTGGGATCACGAGATGCCGCTGGAAGGCAAACGGGTTGCTGTGATCGGCACGGGCGCGAGTGCGATCCAGTTCGTGCCCGAAATCGCGGCGCGCGTGGCGCATCTCGACGTGTTTCAACGCACGCCGCCGTGGATCATGCCGAAGAACGACCGCAAACCGGGCAAGCTCGAACGATGGATCCTGAAGCACGTTCCGTTCGCGCAATGGCTGCTGCGCGCGACGCTTTACTGGATGCTCGAAGCGCGTGTTTTGGGGTTCGTCGTGCATCCGGCCCTCATGAAAGTGATCCAGAAGGTCGCTCTCAGGCATCTGCACAAACAGGTCGCCGATCCTGAGCTGAGACTTGCGCTCACACCGGATTACACCATCGGCTGCAAGCGGATCCTGATCTCGAACGACTATTACCCGGCGGTATCGCGCGGCAATGTGTCGGTGGTGACGCAGCCCATCGTGCGCGTGGAACCCAACGCAGTCGTCACCGCCGATAACGTCCGCCATCCCGCCGACTGCATCATCTTCGGCACGGGCTTCCAGGTCTCGAAGCCCTTCACGCGCGGCGTGATAATAGGTCGCGGCGGCGTGCGCATCACCGATACCTGGCGCGACGGCGCCCACGCTTACCTCGGCACGACGCTGCCGGACTATCCGAACTTTTTCATGCTCGTCGGTCCAAACTCAGGCCTCGCGCATAACTCGATGGTCTACATGATCGAATCGCAAGTCACCTACGTCATGGAAGCGCTCACCTATATGCGCGATCGCGGCGTGGCGAGCATCGATGTAAAGCCGGAAGTCGAAGCCGAGTACAACGTCCG
>NZ_CAXTGZ010000843.1:0-2058 GCF_964243625.1 uncultured Caballeronia sp. | reverse complement strand
GATGGATGGCGAATCAATGACCTGAAGATAACGCGCCACTTTTCTTGGGCTTTACCCTACGTCTCAGTTTTGCAAATTAAACCAGCTGCGCTGTTGGCTGGAGCCGTTTTCGAATTTTCCGTACGTCCCGTGAGGCACCCAACCCACATGTCATCGCTCTTTCACCCCGACGACGAGCTTCACGCTGGCGTTGTGCGCACCACCTTCAGTACGCATGGCGTGGACGCGAAGGGCCAGCTTCTGGCGTGGCGCGAACGGGTGGGCCACGTGGTCGACGTGCCGCCGGTCAAGGCGCAGCTCGCCGACGGTTTTCACGGCCAGATCGACAAATACGTGGCCGGCGACATCGTCTTCACTGATTCCCGCACGGACGCGCTCACGCTTGAACGCTCGGTCGCGCGAGTCTCCGCCGATACCCGCCGTGACTACGTTTTCCATCTGTTCGCGGAAGGCGGCGTGGGTAATGTTTCGGGGACGCCGACCAAGCGCAGCGCCAGGAATTCGACGGGCGGTCTCATCGCGTTCGATCTGGACCAGCCGTTTCGCGTAGAGCGTCCCGCTTGCCACGTGCTGACCCTGTTCGCGCCGAAGGCAGTGGTCGATGCCGCGTTCCCCGGCGCGGATTCAATCCACGGGCGCATCGTGGAGCAAAGCTCGCCGCTGACGCAGCTCGTCTTCGATCATGCCGCGGCGCTCAGCCGTCACTTGCCGCGCATGAACGTCGCGCAGGCGAAAGGCGAACTGGACGCCGCCATACAACTGTTGATCGCCGCGTTCCGCAAGCAGGCGCGTCTGACCGGCGAAGCGCGTGCGGCAGTTCAGGTAGCGGTTCTGGGCCAGGTGCGCCGGTATATCGAGGCGAATCTGCATCATCCGGAGCTGTCGCCCTCGGGCGTGGTCGATGCGCTGCAACTGAAGCGCGCCACGATCTATCGATGGTTCGAGCATGAAGGCGGCCTCGGCGCATATATCCGCAACCGGCGGCTGCGGGAAGCGGCCGGCGAGCTGGTGCGCTTTCCGAACATCCAGGTCATCGATATTGCCTATGGGCTCGGGTTCAAGAGCGCGTCGGATTTCACGCGTGCGTTTCGCCGCGCTTACGGCATGAGTCCGCAGGACGCGCGTGCCGCCGCCTTCGAGTTGCAGCGCATGGGCAAACCCGGCGTGCTGTCGCCGTTCGGGCCGGGCGGCAAGTAAGTCAGGCGGCTGCGGGAAACCGCTGAAGCGCGAAGAGCGTGATGCAGATCGCGCCGATGAGATACCACGCGGGCATCATCGGATTGCCGGTTACGGCGATCAGCCAGGTCACGATCAGCGGCGAGAATCCGCCGAAGATGGTCACGCCAAAGCTGTACATGATCGACAACGCCGCAGCGCGATGCAGCGGCGCAAACGCTTCCATCATCAAGACCGTGCTTGCACCGGCGTTGTTCAGCGCCAGCGCGACATACGCAAGAATGATTGCGGTCGCGGCGACATTACTGACGCCGGCCCTGAGCGCCAGGAACGCGGGATACGTCAGCGCGAGGCAGATCACGAGCATCAGGTACTGGAGCGGCTTCCGGCTCGCCTGCCGGTCGGCGATGCGCGCAACCAGCGGGTTGACAATCATGATCACGAGCCCGGAAAGACTCGCGATCAGAAGGCCTATGGCCGGCGGCCGATGCAGCGTGCGCACCAGATAGCTCGGCATATAAAACACGGTGATATAAATGCCGACCGAAGGCGCGGCCATCATCAGCGTGCCGTAGCCGAGCGTGGGCGCATGCTGCCTGAAGAGCGTGGTGAAACGCGGCCGCTCGGGCGCGTTGACTGGGACGGACGGCATGCGTCGGCGCAAATACCATCCAACCGGTCCAATAAATCCGCCCAGCACGAAGGGAATCCGCCAGCCCCAGTCGTGCATCGCTTTGGATGAAAGCAGGGCGGTCAGGGTCGCGCCGACGAGCGCAGCCGCAAACGCCGCGGCGCCCTGACTCGCCCCGCGCCAGCTTGTCAGGTAACAGCGGCGGTTGAACGGCACCGTATCTTTCGACGATTTCAGCGGATTTTGCGGGC
>NZ_CAXTGZ010000842.1:0-2059 GCF_964243625.1 uncultured Caballeronia sp. | reverse complement strand
ATCATAATCGGCATGAACGCCCAGGCTTAAATGTTGGAATGAAATCAATCCGCTTCTTCGGACACGCACCCGCATGCAAATGAGATTGGCGACACGGCTGCGCAAGCAGCGGTGCTGACTTCGCGACATTGGCGTTATTCCCAGGCGCTGCGATGAACATCAACGCTGCGGTTACGGATAGCAGCTCCCGCTGTTTGCCGAATGCGACGAACCCCCGCTCGCTCAACGGGCGCCTGTTGTCCGGCACGATGCCGCTCCCAAATCCGCCGATACTTTGACGAGCGCTCGCTTCGCGGCTTCAGAAGCCGTGATTGACACCTACGGAAACCGCGAGCTGATGCGGCTGACGAGTCGCATTGAGTGTCGTGTCGGAAATGTAGGTGCCGGTGAATTTGGTGTAGTCCACCTCGGCATATAGCCGCGTGGCTTTCGAGAGCGAGTACGCCACGCTCGCGAGCCCTTGCGTGCGCTTGCCGCTCGTATTTGGAAGGTCGGTAATATAATAGCCCGCCCCGATGTTTACAGACGGCGTGGCCTGGTACGAGAAACCGCCCCAGTAGTTGAGCGTACGCACATCCGGCGTGGAGGATACCGAATCGCGATTCTCATTCATGTAGCCGCCCGCGAGACGAAACTTCCCAAAAGTCAGCTCTGCGCCAACAACGTAGTAGTTATCAGGCTGATATGTCGTGCCAACGAGCACCGTGCGATAAAGATACGCACCGCCGACGTTCAGCCAACCCCAGCGATATTGCATGCCCACGCCACGCGCCGACCCTGCGTTAAAATCGCTCGCCGCGCCGCCGAACGAGTTCTCCGCGCGCAGGCGTAGTCCGCCGAATCCGCCTGTGTATTTCACGTCGTTGTTAAAGCGCGTTCCGTCCGTCGCCGGTGTTAGCGGAATGATACCGGGATACTCGAACATGAAGGGATCGTAATCGGCGACCACATCGTGCGCGATGGTGTATTGCCGGCCCAGATCCACTGATCCGAAGGCACCACCCACGCCTACATATGCGCCCCGATTGAAGGCTACATTGTTCGTGTTGTCAAAAGCGCCGTTGCCGAGATTGAAGCCGCTTTCAAGCCGGAAGTGCGCGTTCAATCCGCCGCCCAGGTCCTCATTTCCGATAAAATCGAGCCGGTTCGAGGTGAATAAACCATTCGAATTCATGGAGAACTGGTCGCCAAGACCTGTCCTCGTGTAACGAATGCCGCCATCGACCACGCCAGCGAGCGTGACTGACGACTGCGCGTGAGCCACGCCCACCACTTGGAATGCGGCCAGCAGGACCGCGAGTTTCCTGATCATCTTGTATCTCGAAATATAGGGTAGTCTTCGCTGCAAATCTGCTGCGAGTGCGGTCGGACGAGCCTTCCGCAACCGTCTATAAGCCGATGCACATTTTTGTGTTTGTTGCATGCGTCGCATTACCGTCTCCATGTGTATCCCCGATATGCTTCGGGCTGGTTGTTCTGCTCTCCGCGTTCGCTACCTGCACTGCGGTGCCGCGAGGCTGACCCCGCAATAAACCGACTCCGCGCGGCCGTTAAGATTTACTTGTTTGTCTTGAGCCATCGCCTGCGCTTGCAGTTGTAAACTTCGTCCGGCCAATGTTCTCCTCGCATATCGGCTCGCGTCTGCTGAAACATCACTGCTGCATCCCTCTAGGGAACGCATGCATGGTCTAAGACGGTTTTCGGCTTTCTCGTCGCCCCGCAAAGCGGTGACGGCCGACCGGTCGAATTCGAGGTACAAGCCGCTGCAACGCAGGGACGGATCGTTCCATACGGCTTCGAACGCACGGCTACGATTGCCAAATTGACGATGGCGACACCGCTAGTCGAGGAAAGTCGGTGCGTAGGCCGGCTGTGTCATCTTCTGCGCATGGGTCTCCGCGGCGAGATTGCCTGCACCACCCGCGGTCCTGACGGCATCAGGCTCGTCACTGCGCGGCTCGGGTGATCACCTATGTAACTGCCAGGCGCGGCATAAGCTAAATAGCAATGCATGTCGTCTCCATCGACCTGCGGCTTGGCTGCACCACATCGTATTTGA
>NZ_CAXTGZ010000841.1:0-2064 GCF_964243625.1 uncultured Caballeronia sp. | reverse complement strand
ACCTCGTGAATTTCAAGCGGCCGCGCGACTATGTTTTCGTCGATGACATTCCGAAATCTCCCGTCGGAAAAATCCTGCGCCGCAAGCTCTCGGCCGGCGAATACGAAGTCGACACATCAATCAACCCGAAAGAAACAACGAAGGAGTAACCGATGACCGAACTGACCCATCGCGGCCAGACGCTGTTGCAGGACCTGGACGGCTTCTCGATCGAAGTCGATGAACAACGCGAGCGCGCCGACATCATCCTGCATCGTCCGCCGTTGAACGTCATTTCCATGCACGCACGCGACCAGTTGCGCGCGGCCTTCGAAGCACTCGATGAAGACGACCGCGTGCGCGTGATCGTCGTGCGCGCGAACGGTGAGCATTTCTCGAGCGGCGGCGACATCAAGGGCTTTCTCGAAGCATCGCCGGAACATGTGTCGAAACTCGCGTGGAACATCGCGGCGCCGGCGCGCTGCTCCAAGCCTGTTATCGCGGCGAATCGCGGGTTTTGTTTTGGTGTGGGCTTCGAGTTGTCGCTCGCGTGCGACTTCCGTATCGCGACGGACACCACGTTCTACGCGCTGCCGGAACAGAAACTCGGGCAGATTCCCGGCTCGGGCGGCTCGGCTCGGTTGCAGCAGATGGTGGGCGTTGGCAGGACCAAGGACATCGTGATGCGCTCGCGCCGCATTCCAGGCAAGCAGGCATACGAGTGGGGCATCGCCGTGGAGTGCGTGGCCGACGCGCAGCTCGAAGCCACGACCGATGCGCTGGTCGATGAGCTGCGCGCGTTTTCGCCGTTGGCACAGCGCACGGCAAAAAAGCTGCTCAACGATACGGAAGATGCGCCGCTCTCGATTGCCATCGAACTTGAAGGGCATTCTTACAGCCGGTTGCGTACGTCGGATGACTTCCGTGAAGGCGTTGAGGCGTTTCATAGCAAACGCAAGCCGGTGTTTCGCGGCAGCTGACCTTTATCCATAACAAACAGGGGACTTGCATGGAGGCGTTCGACTACGTGATCGTGGGCGGCGGGTCGGCGGGATGCGTGCTTGCGCATCGGCTATCGGCCGTGCCGTCGCTGCGTGTCGCGTTGATCGAAGCGGGCGCGGACACGCCCCCGGGCAACGTGCCCGCAGCGATCCTAGACAGCTATCCCATGCCTGTGTTTTGCGGTGATACCTACATCTGGCCTGGACTGAAAGCCCGGGCTACAAGGCAAGCTGCTGAACGTGTGTACGAGCAAGGCCGTGTCATGGGCGGCGGTTCGAGTATCAACGTGCAATCGGCTAATCGCGGCTTGCCGCGCGACTACGATGAGTGGGCCGAGAACGGCGCGCCGGGCTGGGCGTGGGACGAGGTCCTGCCGTACTTCCGCAAGCTGGAAAGCGACGCAAATTTCCCTGCTGACCCGCTGCACGGCAAGGACGGTCCCGTTGCGATTCGCCGCATCATGCCTGATGAGTGGCCGCCGTTTTGCCACGCGTTTGCGAAGGGTTTGAAGAGCAATGGATTCGCGACACTGCAAGACCAGAATGCCGAATTCGGCGACGGTCTGTTTCCCGGGGCGTTTTCAAACTTCAACGACCGGCGTGTGACGACAGCGACGGCTTACCTCGATGCCGCCACGCGCAAGCGTCCGAACCTGTCGATCTTCGCGAACCTTCGCGTTGAACGCATCCTGATGAACGGCGTGACCGCGCATGGTGTTCTAGCAGTAGCGGCGAATGGCGAAAAGATCAAGTTCGAAGCGCGAGAAGTGATCCTGGCAGCGGGCGCGCTGCAGTCGCCCGCCATGTTGCTGCGGGCGGGTATCGGGAATTCGAAGGAGCTCGATCAACTTGGTATTCGCTGCGCGATCGATTTACCCGGCGTCGGAAGGAATCTTCAGGACCATCCGTCGCTGACGTTTTGCCATTTCCTCGAACCGCAGTTCCGCATGCCGCTCACGCGTCGTCGCGCGAGCATGACGGCCGCGCGATTCACATCTGGCCTGGAAGGGTGCGACGTCTCGGACCTGTATTTATCGAGTGCAACGCGCGCCGCATCTTCCAGGCCATCGACGAGCCGTTGAGC
>NZ_CAXTGZ010000840.1:0-2068 GCF_964243625.1 uncultured Caballeronia sp. | reverse complement strand
CTTGAAATATCAAGCAAATAGGATGGATTACCCTTAGATTGACCGGTCAGCTGCGGCGTCGTGCTTACCAAGCAGATCGGGCCGTAGAAGGTTGTTTTGATTTTTGCGTGCGAACGACCGACTGACATACGCCAGTGGTAGAAGTGGAGACGTGATTTTCTCTGTTGCTGCGCGAGGCTGGCGGGCCTTTTTGTTTGAGGAGTCTGCTGCGTACTCAGCAAGAAGGGCCTGTCACTTTTCCAGGCTCGGACCTGACGAATGGCCGAGTGGCGCTCCAGCTTGACTTGATCCAACTTGAAATGCAAAAGTCTCGGTTAAAGCGCGTCAGCGAGGTACGGTAAGAGATTCATATAATTGGATCAACTTTCCTCATAGCTGCTTACCCTGCGCTATTGCGCATCTTTGGATGCGATGTTCAGCAGCTTTCGTTGCCCTTCTCCCTTCGCATAACGCGCCGTGCTGAGCTTGCGCTCGGATGCTTCAAGACCTGCAGGATAATCGAGCGCATCGCTAGCCGGTTCGTATCCTACTTGTTCGAGCTCGGAAAGCTCTTGCTTCACCTGCGCACGAGTGCGCGGTTCAACACTTTGTGCATTCGCGATCGATACGCAAGACAGCTGAACCAGCATACCCAGAACCAAAAGTTTGTTTTTCACAGAAGACTCCGCTAACCAAAAATATCGCCGTTAGAACTTCCGTCGATGACGGACCCATTTGGCAAGTCTAGTGGTTTGCGTGATCAGTGTAAACGCTAATTTGCTTGAAATTACAAATAAATATGTTCCGGGGTTCGGCGCGCTCACACGGATTTCCGCCCGAAAATTCGGAGCATGTCGTCACTTGAAGATCCGCCGCGTTGTCAACCGAGCGCCTCATAAGCGAAGGCGCCCCGAATTATTGCTGTGCACCGATCCACCGCAGGCGCGTTTTAATGCCCGAAACTTACGGCAGAGTGCCATCCGCGCTTCAGAAGCGATGCTTGATCGCGACTCGCAACGCAACCTGCTTATCAGTAGAAGAAGGTGTGAATCCGTTGATGTCGGCGACCGCGGACTGACCCAACGAGTCGCGTCCCATCGCGCGCTGCAAGTCTACTATCCAGTACACATCGGTCCGTATCGAGAGACTATAGTCAAGCCCTAAATCCAGTTGTAGATACGTGGCGCCGCCGTCGGCATTGACAGAGGTTCGCCGAGTGTAGTCGAACGCTGCTCCTGCGAGTAGTGACGGGGTGAAGCGTTGTCGCACATTCAACTCTGCCGTATTGAATGACGTGCTGCCATGATAGCCGAGGGGATTAGGACCGGAATTTGACCCGAGCGATTCAAAGCGAGTATTCGCCCCGATGACGGAGACGGTGGTCTGGGCGAACGTGTACGCCGCCGCCACGCCCGCCATTTCACGCGTTTTCGCCGAAGCGTAACCCGCATATCCAGGCGCTGTTTCTGGCGTCGTTGCGGAACCGAATGAACCAATGTTATTCGCGGTTGCTAAACCTTTGTTCGGGGTATTTCCGTAAAACGAGACATTGGGATCACGGGCGTTTATATAGCCAGCCGCAAGCGATAGTGGACCGCGGGAATAAGTTGCCGCTAGCGCCCAGATCTGGTTTTGCGAGAGATTACCGGCTACGCCGCCTACGCTATAAAGACCGCTGACACGAAACCCGCCCCAAATCGGCGATGCATACTTGATGGCGTTGTTGGCGCGGTCAGCGCTGACGAAGTTGTTGACATCGCTGACGGGCGAAGACATGGAACCTGCCCAGGTCCCCGCCGCAGAAAATGGCTGCAGCGCTTCGAGCAACGGGTCGTATTGGCGTCCCAGCGTCAGCGTTCCCTCGTTGCTCGACAATCCAACGAACGCCTGACGGCCGAACTCTGCGCCACCCTGAGCGAGTCGGCCATTACCCAGATGGAATCCCGACTCGAGCACGAAGATCTCGGGCGCGATGATCGCGGCCAGCGCGCAGGCCGGTGCGTAGCGCAGGGCGCGTTCGACGCGTGCCGGCAGGCCGATGCGCGGGCTCACCAGCAGGAAGCCGGCGCGCGTCGCGACCGTCGCGAGG
>NZ_CAXTGZ010000839.1:0-2077 GCF_964243625.1 uncultured Caballeronia sp. | reverse complement strand
GACTTGAAAGCGACGATATTGCGGCACGCGAACGATGGCTCGGGCGCATTGCCAAAGGCGAAACAATTGGCGCGGCGACATCGGAGCGCACGGGCTCAACGCATAACAGCGTGACCGTGATTGCCGATAAAGATCCCGCCTATGTCCTGCTTAATGGAGAGAAATACTACAGCACCGGCACGCTCTATTCGGAATGGATCAACGTCGCCGCACACGATACACAGAACGACTTGCACGTGCTCGTGCGCAGCGACGCACCCGGCGTTGCGCGCAATGACGACTGGGACGGTTTCGGCCAGCGCCTGACGGCAAGCGGCACGACACGCTTTGATAACGTCCGCGTTCCGGTCGAGCAGATCCTGTCCCGGTATAAAGCCTCCGAGCCTCGCCGCAATTCCCTGCTTACTGCGTTCTACCGGACCGTCCATCTCGCCACGCTGGCGGGCATCGCCCGCGCGGTATTGCGCGACGGCGTCGAGTTTGTTCAAGGCCGCACACGCACTTTTGGCGTCGCCGGACAATCGAGTCCGCGTGACAATCCGCTTGTGCATCGTGTAGTGGGACGGCTTGGAAGCCTCGCTTATTCCGCCGAAGCACTGGTCGACGCGGTTGCGTCGGCGCTCGAACGGGCGCACCAGGCGCGCAACGAGGGAAGGGCAACGACGGCGGACTACATTGCGGTCGATATCCAGGCCTATCAGGCGCAACAGATCGTACTCGAACAGGTGCTCGAGGCAGCGACGCTTTTATTTGAAGTGGGTGGTGCTTCTGCGACGAGCGAAACACGCAGGCTCGACCGCCACTGGCGCAATGCACGCGTCATTGCCTCGCATAATCCCGCGATCCAGCGTGAGGCCGCTGTTGGCAATTACCATTTGAATGGAACGGCTCCGGACGAGCGTTTCAGTCTGGCGCACGCATCGGCGCGAACCGCAGGAAAAACGCTTGGGCCAGGCGAGCGGTCAGTAGTCCAGGACGACGAGTTTGCCGGAACCGGCAAATGAAAGTGCTGAACTTGCTTCGATTGCGTCAAGGTAAACCCGCGGTCGCCGCAATGCCTCGCATTACGACGACCGCGTGCAGATCAGCAGGCTGATCTGGCCGTGCTCAAAACTCAGGCTGGAACGATGTTCGACGCCTGCTTGCCCTTCGGTCCTTGCTTCACTTCGAACGTGACCTTTTGATTCTCCTGAAGGCTCTTGAAGCCTTCTGCCTTGATTTCCGAGAAGTGCGCGAACAGGTCTTCGCCGCCGTCATCCGGCGTGATGAAACCGAAGCCCTTTGCATCGTTGAACCATTTGACCGTACCGGTTGCCATGAGTGTGTCCAGAAAAATTTAAAGCAAAAAAATGAAAGTAGAACCGAGGATAAAGCCAGGGCGCCGAGACGCGTCGCATTGCATTGTTGTGACAAGACTTCGCCAAATGCTTGAACGTGTCCGTAACGAAGATACCTTGCCGTGCAGGACGCTCTTGGAATTATCGCGATTCAATTGTACGCCGTGCCAATATTTATTGAAGCTTTCCAAACCGGAAAACCTGCAATGCGAAATCCGCCGGCGCGCGGGTTTCAGCTTAACGCAAATAATCGGGTTTACTAAAGCCCTGAAAACGCTCATCCACGACCTGGCGGAACTGCGGCGATTGGTAAGCGGCCGAGATATCCTTCACATACGGCTTTTGCAGATCGTTTGTACGTACCGCCACAACGTTCAGGTAATAAGGCGGAATTTTCTCCGGCAGCAGCGCGTCGGTCAGCATCAGGCCGGCGGCAATAGCGAAGTTTCCATTCACAAACGCATAGTCGACGTCGTCGACCGAGCGCGGCAATTGGGCAGCATCCAGAGGCAGTGACTTTATCCGGTGCGGGTTTGTTGCAATATTGGGCTCGGACGAATTGACCGGGTCGACCCCCGGCTTGAGTGTCACCAGCCAATTTATTGCAACTGCAAGATCGCGCAGGCTTGACTGGTGACATCGTTCGGAAGTGAAACAGTCGCGCCATCTTTTACATCGGCAAGACTTTTTGATTTGTGGCTGTATATACCAATAGGCGCCGCCGGAACCTTGACGAGCTG
>NZ_CAXTGZ010000838.1:0-2079 GCF_964243625.1 uncultured Caballeronia sp. | reverse complement strand
TTGCCCCGCGATCAATTGCATGAGCGAATAGCTCACGTAGAACGCACTCAACAGCAAACCCGCAGACTGAGCATCGAGGTTGAAATCCTTTGAGATAGGGACAATCGAGATGCTCATTGCCATGCGATCGGCATTGGCCAATATCCACGAAATCAGAAGCATTACGAGCACGAACGCTTTTCTCTTGCCAGAGTAATTCGTGATTTTTGTTGAGTCGAAATCAGTCGCTGACGAAGAGGGCATCGCGTTTTGTTCAATTGGATGGTTCATGGGCCTGGTCTCGCGAGGGAGAATGATTGCGCCGTTTAAAAAAACCTGATCGAACGTTGATCTAGGCGCCGCGTCGCCGGATAACCTGGCCGGCATGCATGTCCATCGATATTCCGTTTTCGCAAGCAAGCTGCCCGTTGACGAACACGACGTCGATCCCCACGCTCACTTGCGTCGGATGCTCAAAAGACGCGCGGTCTTCGATGCGACTTTCGTCGAACACGACGAGATCAGCGTAATGCCCTTTAGCGATCAGTCCGCGGCCCTTCAAGCCAAAGCGGCGCGCGCTCAGCCCGGTCATCTTGTAGATCGCCGTCTCAAGGGAAAACAGGCGCCGGGTACGCACGTAGTGGCCAAGCACACGCGGAAACGTGCCCCATAGGCGTGGATGCGGGCTCTGGTCGTGCGCTAAGCCGTCTGAACCTACCATCGCCATCGGGTGCGAGAGAATGCGCTCTACGTCCTCATCGCTCATCGCGAAGTACACCGCTCCCGCAGGAGACAAAGCGTCTGCCAAGGATTCGGGATCAGTGCCTCGGGCTTTCGCAAGCTTGAACAGGGATTGCCCGGCCGCGGTCGGGTCTGCTTTCGACCACGTCACGAGTACCTCATCCGACTGTCGCACGCGAGACGCCAACAACATGGTTGACGACGCGTTGTACGGATAACAGTCAAAGCAAACGGGTTGATGCCGGGACGCTTGCTCGATCATGGCGAGCGTTTGAGCTGAGCGGCCGTGGTTATCACGACCCACGAGCTTGTGATGCGAGAGCACGGTATCGATGTTCAATGCACGGCCGATATGCATTGCTTCGCGCATGGCATCGTCGATCGCATCGCCTTCGTCGCGTAAGTGCATCGTCACGATACCGGCTGCATGAGTCAGTGGAGCACCTACAGCAATGACTTCGGCGGCCGTTGCGTGTCGAGCGGGCGGATAGTAAAGCCCAGTCGACATGCCGATTGCGCCCGCCGTGAGCGCATCCTCCAAATCTTTCGACATGCGCACGGCTTCATCATGAGTGGCTTCGCGATCCAGGCGGCTCATTTGACGAACGCGCAACGTGGAATGTCCGACCAGGCACGCGGCATTCAGCGCCGGCCGAGCGCGTTCCAATTCATCCAGGTAGTCGCTGAAACGTTCAAAACGCCATGCGTCGTTGCCTAAAAGATCCAACGGTGGCGGCGGCTTTTGAGATAAGAGCGGGGCGAGACTGATGCCGCAATTTCCCGTGATAACCGTCGTCACTCCTTGTGATAGCTTTGGATGTGGGCCGTCGGCCACATCAAGCAGCAGGCGGTCGTCGTGGGTGTGCACATCGATAAAACCAGGCGCAACGATGCGCCCGGTCGCGTCGTAACGTTTGTCGGCAAGGAGTCCACTGAGGTCGCCAAGTTGGACAATCTCACCGGCACGAATGCCGACGTCGCACCGCCTCCGAGCGTCTCCCGTGCCATCGATAACTGTTCCGCCTTCTATAACGAGATCAAACATTCAAGTATCCAAATTAGTTCGGTAAAGCATCTTGCGAGCATCATCGATTCACCAATTTTGATTGGCAAACCACTTTTCCTCCGGTTAACATGAGGAAACCTCATGCAACGCCGCGAGCTTCACTGAACGGACGCGAAAAAGCTCGCAACATTCCTGCTTTTTCTTCATGGATAATTATGTTTCATGCACCTTCGACGCAGTCGCTGCTTTGCTTCGAGGCAAGCGCGCGGCTGCGGTCTTTCACTGCTGCGGCGAAGGAACTACACCTGACCCAAGGCGCAATAAGCCGACAGATTCAAACACTGGAGGAACGC
>NZ_CAXTGZ010000837.1:0-2079 GCF_964243625.1 uncultured Caballeronia sp. | reverse complement strand
GATCGGGATGAAGGCGGTGCTGGCGAGTGTGGGCGTTGTCAACGTAGTGTCCGCGCTCGTGTTCGAGCGTCACGAGATCATCTTGTTTGCGTCGTACTGGTTCTCGTGGACGCTCGGCGCGTGGATCGCCGAAGCGAAGGCCGCGCCGGATGCGGTCAAGTTGACGAAGGGATCGTGGAAACTGCTGGGCGCGGCACTCGTGGTTGCGTTGGCTGGATGTGCCGCGTTCCAGGTTGCGCAGTATCTGGCGTTCCAGCTTTGGGCAGTGGCGTTCGCGCTGTATCTGTATCAGGTACTCGATAAACCCATGCGAAATTCGTTGCCCGTACGGGGATTTTCATGGCTCGGCGAGTTCAGCTTCTCGCTGTATATCGTGCATATTCCGATTCTGATTTTCCTTGGATCGCTGCTGTTCCGCTCGACACTGCAGACCGCGATCTGGCCGTCGTTCGTGTTCTTGATCGTGCCGGTGGCGGTGGGGTTCGTGTTTTATATGCTTGTAGAACGGCCTGCCATGCATTGGTCGGCTAGTTTCAAGCGGAGGTAGGTGAAGGGCGGTGAGGCCGTTGCCAAACAGCGCACGGATGTTAATAAACGACCAGCCGACCGCCGCTCAACGGATGACGCCGTTTCGGTTTGGCTACGGCGCAAGCCGATCAAATCACGGATTTACTTGTCATCATCCACATCGCCGGCTTGTTTGAAGCGCCGTGCTTCCAGCTCCAGCCGCGTCTTGGCTAACTCTTTAGCCAGCAGCTTTTCGTCAGGCAATACGGTCTGGTACTCTGCAGCCAGCACTTTGTTCGGCAGGCCTTCGAGCGCGTAACGAGCTTCTGCCGCGCCTTTTTCGGCGCAGAGAATCAAGCCTACGGGTGGATTTTCTCCAGGCTTCATCCAATGTTCGCGCGCGTAGTTGAGGTACAGGTGCATTTGGCCGGCATCGGCATATCCAAATTTGCCGACCTTGAGGTCAATCACCAGCAGGCACTTGAGATGACGATGGAAGAAAAGCAGATCGACGCGGAATCAGGTGTCGTCGATGCGTAGCCGGCGCTGACGGCCTACAAACGCGAAGTCATCGCCCAATTCCAGCAGAAAGTCGGCCAGGTGCTGGATTAATGCGTCTTCCAAGTCGGATTCGGAGTATTCGTCCTTGAGATTGAGAAATTCCAGAACGAAGGGGTCTTTGATCGCCTGCTCGGGTGTAAGGGCGTCGCCTGGTTTGACCACCTCGCTTTTTTCCAGCATGGCAGCCTTGTTGCGGGATAAAGCCGTGCGTTCGTAAAACTGGCTGCCAATTTGTCGATCAAGCTGGCGTACCGACCACCCTCCACGCAGAGTTTCAGCTTCGTAGAAGGTCCGAGCCTGCTCACTTTTGACCGAAAGCAGACGCACATAGGCCGACCAAGGCAGGGGAAAGGCATTTGCAACGGTGAATAAGTCAACTACGTTACGCCGCAGGGAATCTGACGTTTTTGTGCTGACAGAAACCGCAGACGGTATCTGCGGATTTTGATGTCCGCTCAATTTCGCAGACACTGTCTGCGAAATTCGCTCCGTCGGCCAAGCCTGGTAGAACGAGCGCATTTGCTCTAGGTTGCGCGCGGAGAAGCCGCGGCCGAATCGGGCAGACAAGTCGGCGGATAGTCGCTTGATCAGCGCGTCGCCGTATGCCGCCCGATCCTGCCCGCGTTGTTCGAACTCGACGACGCGTCTGCCAATCTCCCAGTAACTGGCAGTCATCAGCGCATTGACGCTGCGTGCGGCAGCGAGGCGTGTACTTTCCAGCAAAGCCACGATATCGCCGTGGATGCCGACATAATCGGAATGCGAGGAAACGAGATCGGTCATACCGTGGTCTCGTTTTTCAACGTCGAGTTTCGGCGCAGCGAACGCTTCCCGCTTCTCACCGCGTCATTATTCCTGTTCTCGATCACCTCTGCCTCCTCGCCCACTGTCCATAGCCTCTCGCACGCTAATCAGTTCAGGACGACGGCTTCGATGAAGTCGTGCCTGAAGCAGACGCACCTAACCCCGCGCAGCACCGGCACATTGTACCGGCGACACCCGCAGGCGATG
>NZ_CAXTGZ010000836.1:0-2082 GCF_964243625.1 uncultured Caballeronia sp. | reverse complement strand
CGCTGCTGTTGGCGTCAACCACTTCATCATATACGACAATATGTCAGTCGACGGCACAAGCGACGTCATTGCACGATGCTCGCTGCTCTATCCGTTGACGGTGATACGTTGGAACATTCCCACTAAATTCGCGCACTGGGAAGCTTACGACCATTGCATCCGGTCGTTTCGCTACGTTTTCGACTGGATCGCCTTTATCGACGTTGACGAGTTCCTGGTTCCGGTCCGCGACGGCTCCATCCCGGCTTTTCTTGCCACTTTACCGCAGGCAAGCGCAGTGGCGTGCCCTTGGGCGATGTTCGGGTCTTCGGGGCACATTGCAACGCCAACAGGACTGCTGATCGACAACTTCACACATCGCGCGCCTGACAATTTCGGGCCGAATCGACATGTCAAACTCATTGTGCGTCCGCATCTCGTGCGTCACATCACCAACTCGCACTATTTTCGCATGGACGGGCCCATCCTGGCTTGCAACGGCGAAGTGCAAAAGTGGGCGCACCCTGGCGTCGCGCCTCAAACTCCAGATATGTCGATTTGCAAAGTGAATCACTACTTCACTCGCTCGCGAGAGCAATGGGCTAAAAAGATCGCGCGTGGATACCGCGACCTGGTTCGTCCCGCAGATGAATTTAGCGTTTATGATCAGAATGAGGTGTTGGATGAAACGGCTCGACGACATGCGTCCGCTACGGCGGACGGTCTCGATCGGCTTGCGAGCATCCCCACTGCAATGACTCACATTGACGAGCCCCGGACCGTGCCGGATCCTTATCCGAAAAGCTCTCAGGAGTGGAAGGCGATCCAATCGTCGATCGAGCCCGTCGGCTACGAGGCAAGTATGGGGGAGCTCGTCGTCGACCCGGACTGGTATGCGCTTCGATATCCAGACGTGGCGTCATCAGGGCTAAGCGCCATAATGCATTTCTGGACTGTGGGCGCTGCGGAACACCGCGATCCGAACCCCTACTTTGACACCACTTGGTATGTTCTCACGTATCCGGAGGCGTCCCAGTACGAACGGCCGCCATTCATCCATTTCGTCGCGATTGGCGTGAAACAAGGCAACCGACCTAACGGGCGCATTCCCTTTCTTAGGCCTTCGGCGTTAGCCGGTCAGAGTTGAGACACCGCGCAGACGTGCGTACAAATACCCGGTTTTCGCCGCTCATTGGGTGCTCGGTGAAGCAGGCCGCAAGGGCGGATGACACTTGCCCATCGCTTCCGGCGCGGAACCGCTCGTGTGTCTCAACTACCACATTGCGGGTTGCGGTTAGCCAGGATGCAGCGTTGCCGCCGAACAGCTCAAGTTCGGCACCCTCGACGTCCACCTTGAGGAGGTCGATGGTCTCGAGTGAGTAGCGAGCCATCAACGTCGTCATGCTCAGGCCCTCGACTCGTTGAACCTGCTGCCCGTCGGAACTGGTAGAAGTCTGATAAGCCCAATCTGGGACTTTGAAGCCGCTTGCATCGACGGTCTGCAGCGCCAGCAACGTATCGTCGGACCAGATTGCCGCATGCACCGGTGTGATGTTGGGCAACATCCGCGTGTTGCGGCAGAGAACCTTATAATTCTGCAACTCCGGCTCGACCGCAATGATTCGCGCCTCAGGATAGCGCGATGCGAAAAAAACCGCCGCCATGCCTGTGTTGGCTCCGAGATCGACTATTGTATGGATCGGCTCGGCGATGCTTGGCACGGCATAGTCTCCGCCGTGGAACACGGCCGCGAACACATCACCGTCGGTCGTGCCGGGACGCTGGACGATGTCGGCGCCGTAGGCGCGCTACTGATAGGCCCAGACGGTATCTTCATCACCGGCAGCGACTTTTTTGATGGGATGGGGGCGTGACCGCGAACTTCTTCCATGGTGAGCTTGCGCCGGCCTGGTCGATGCGGATGATCATGCGGCGGCGCCGCGCTCAGATGGCGCAGGCGTCAGAAGACAGTCGCTGCGCGCTTGACGACTGCTGGGGGAATCGTCAAGCCCATGGCCAGAGCCGATTTCGGGTTGACGTACAGCTCGCTCTTCTCGACAAGCTCGACATGTAAAAAAAGCTTCATTTTTACTGCAAGTTAGA
>NZ_CAXTGZ010000835.1:0-2101 GCF_964243625.1 uncultured Caballeronia sp. | reverse complement strand
AGTGCAGGTGCTCGACGAAGGCATTCACTCGGGCACGAACGGCGGCATTGCGCCGTCGACGTTCCGGATCATGCGCCGGTTGCTTGAACGGCTCGAGGATTCGAGCACGGGCAATCTGCTGCCGAAGGGGTTTCATTGCGATATCCCGTCGCGGCGTTTGACGGAAGCCGAAGCGACGGCAAAAATTCTCGGCGACGATGTCTGGAAGAAGTTGCCCTGGACCTGCGGCCAGAACGGCGGCACGGTATTGCCCGTCACCACCGATCCGCGTCAGGCGCTGCTCGACTCCACCTGGCGGCCGTCGCTGGCGGTGACCGGGGCGGCGGGCTTGCCATCGCTGATCGATGCCGGAAATGTCCTGCGCCCGCGCACCGCGTTCAAGCTCTCGCTGCGTTTGCCGCCGCTCGTCGAGGCAACCACGGCGCTCGCCGAACTCAAGTCCTTGCTCGAAGCCGATCCGCCTTACAACGCGAAGGTCACGTTCAAGGCCGAGCGCGGCGAAGCGACGGGCTGGAGCGCACCGGACCTCGCGCCGTGGCTCGACGAAGCATTGAACGACGCATCGCGCAGGCATTTTGGCGCAGACGTCGCATTCCTCGGACAGGGTGGCACCATTCCGCTGATGAGCACGTTGCAGGCGGGTTTCCCGCGTTCGCAGTTCATGGTGTGCGGCGTGCTGGGACCAAGATCGAATGCACACGGCCCGAATGAATTCCTGCACGTGCCGTTCGCCAAAAAACTCACGGCGACGGTCGCCGAAGTGATTGCCGCAACGCCTTGAAGACTTGTCATCGATAATGAAAAGGCGCGCAGCTTCCAGCGCGCCTTTTCGTTTTGTATGGCCAGGCACACCATCGAATTTGTTGTGCAGCACTTTCATGTCAGGAGACGCATTCGCATGAACACTGAAAACACGCCCGAAGCACGGATTCCCCGCGATACCTTGCACGCCTATGTGAGCGCGATCTGGACGCATGCCGGCAGCACGCCGCGTGAAGCGCAACTGGTTGCCGATCACCTCGTGATGGCGAACATGTCGGGTCACGATTCCCATGGCGTCGGCATGATCCCGCGCTACATGGCCTCACTCGGCGACGGCCAACTGAAGCTCAACACGCACGCCGAAATCGTCCGTGACGCCGGCGCGGTGCTGACTATCGACGGGAAGAAAGGGTTCGGCCAGGTCGTGGCGTTCGAGGCGATGGAACACGGCATCGAGCGCGCTCAAAAGCTCGGCGTGTGCGCGGTCGGCCTGCGCAATGCGCATCACATCGGGCGCATCGGGCATTGGGCCGAGCAATGCGCGGCGGCCGGGCTTGTATCGTTTCACTTCGTCAATGTGGCGGGCGATCCCTTGGTCGCGCCGTTTGGCGGTATCGATCGACGCTTCGGCACGAACCCGTTCTGCGCCGCGTTCCCGCGTGAAGGGCGCGAACCGCTCGTGCTGGATTTCGCGACCTCGGGCATTGCTTACGGCAAGACGCGCGTGGCGTACAACAAGGGCGTGCAGGTTGCGCCAGGACATCTGATCGACCATGCGGGCGTGCCGACCGTCGAACCGAAAGTCATGCATGAAGCACCTTTCGGGTCGTTGACGGCGATGGGCGCACACAAGGGCTACGGCCTCGCCGCGATGTGCGAGATTTTCGGCGGCGCGTTGTCGGGTGGCTACACGACGCATGAAAGCACGCTCGATACCACCAACGCCATCATCAACTGCATGACGTCGGTGATCGTCAATCCGAAGGCCTTCGATGCACCCGATGCCGAAGCCGAAGCGGACGCGTTCGTGGAATGGGTGAAAGCCTCGCCGCTTGCCGCGAATACGGACAGGATCATGGTTCCGGGCGAACCGGAGCGCGTGCGGCGCGCGGAACTGGAAGTAAAGGGCGTGCCAGTCGATCCGACGACTTGGCAGCAGATCCATGACGCGGCGGTGAAGGCGGGGATGCCTGCCGCGGAAATCGATGGATACCTGAAGGCGCTGCGCTAGACGCTTCATCCGCATGTAAAAAAGCGGCCGGTTTCGCAACCGGCCGCGCTGTTTCAGGCAATAAGCGCTTACTTGAGCATCTCGTCGCGAATCCAGTCGGTCACCGAC
>NZ_CAXTGZ010000834.1:0-2122 GCF_964243625.1 uncultured Caballeronia sp. | reverse complement strand
GTCCGATCCCCTTCCACGATGCAAACAGCGGCGGCCGCGGCGTCATGGTCGTCCATGTGAGGACCGTCTTCAGCGATTCACCCGCGATCATGCCGAGTAGTACTGAATACGCACCCGCGCCGCCGAGCGCGAAGCACAGGCCGATCGCGCAATCCACGAAGGCCGACGACATCTCCACGCCCGCGATCCGCATGAAGCCGCGCTCGCGCGTGACGATGTAATACGCCGGCGACGCCACGCCGCGAATCAGCGGCAAGAGCGCGGCCATTTGCAGCAACAGCAGCGAGCCGCCGAGATGGAATTGTGAATCCATCAATGGCGCGGCGCACACGATCAGCACGGCGATCAACGCTCCGCGCGAAGCCAGCGTGGTCCAGACCGCACCAAGCTGCGAGCGGTTGGGCGTCTCACGGCCCTGCACGACGGCTTGCGCCAGGCCGGTATCGCTGAGCGCTTCGGCAATCGCGACCGCAAGCAGCGCCACGCTGACGCTGCCGATGGCAGCCGGTCCGAGAATGCGCCCGATCGCCAGGAACTTGACCGCAACGAATCCGCGCACGACGATCTGCTGCAGCAGGACCCAGATGGCGGCGTCCTGGTCGAAACGCACGCTCGCGGTTGAAAAAGGTAAGCGAACTGCTCTCACAGACATTCCTCGCGTCGGGTCGGTTTATTGTATTTAGAGCACGACAAACGAATTGCCGGCGAGACTTGACTTTTCATGAGCGATGCTTGGGTCCAGGGTTTCCGCAAAGGTAACGTGCCACGCCATGTGTTGTGCGCCATCTCGTAGTTGATATCGGCCCTCATGTACGCTGGCTCACTGTCTTTTTTCGCCAGAGGAATACCCTACGTTTTGTCGCTTGCAAATCTTGCTGCAATGCTAGTGTTGCCATTAGTCGCCGGGTTTCCGGCGCCTTGACTGTATGTTCCACGCGATTACGCCGGCGTTCTGCGTCTTACCGCCCGAACATCACGACCTTTTGTACGTTTTCCGATAAAAAAACAGACCATGGCCAATGAAACGCGGGACACCGTGCTGATTATCGAACCGAATTTCACCGGGCATCGGTGGCGGTATGCCGAGTGGGCTGCAGCCGCCTACAGCGAAGCAGGTTACCGGTGCGTGATCGTGACCGATCCCGCCAATGCAGCGCATTCGCTCAGCAAACGCATTGCAGAGGAGAACCGGCCCGAACTTGGAATCCAGTTCGTGGCGCCGCTCGCGCATAGCGGGAAAGGCTTGGCGAAAGTCAGCTACGTGCGTTTCTTCCGCGATTTCAAGCATGCTTTCAGTGTCGCAAGCCAGGGCCGCAAGGTCTCGCTCGTGGTGGTGCCTTACATCGATTACTTCTTTTATGCGCTGCCTTTCACGGGTTCGCCGTTTGGCGCGACGCCGTGGGTCGGCATTACAATGCGCGCCAATTTTCATCACGCGAAAGTCGGCGTGAGAGCGCCGCGCGAGCCCATGTTGAACGGCGTGAAAGCGCAGTTGTTCCGGCGCGCGATCCGCACGCAAGGGTTGAAGACGCTGCTGACAATCGACCCGACGCTCACCGAATGGTGCGCGGGCACGCCCGGTCAACGGGACCGTTATCAGGCTGACCACGGCGCGGCCGTGCAATATCTCGCCGATCCGTTTCCCGATGCAAGAGCGACCGAGCCTGCCATTGCACGTCAGCGGCTGGGACTGGGCGCGGGCAAGCACGTCCTCGTATATGGCGCGATCACCGAGCGCAAGGGTATCCAGGAACTCGCCGCAGCGCTGGCGCAACGGCAAGGCGCAGATCAACCCACGCTTGTCGTCGCCGGCGCTCAGGACGATGAAATCCGGGCGTTCTTTGCGTCGGCGGCTGCGTTGTCTCCGCCGCCGGTTTTCATCGACCGGTTCGTTACCGCCGAAGAAGAACTCGATCTCTTTTCAGCCTGCGATGTCGTGTGGCTCGGCTACAAAGGACATTACGGCATGAGCGGCGTGCTCGTGCAGGCATACCGCTTCGGCAAGCCGGTGATCGCAACCGGCTACTCCGGCAATCTCGACTTCATGACCGAGCGGAACAGCTACCTCGTCCCCTACTCGGAGACGAAGATCGGACCGAACGCGGAGCCCTATCCGCCCGAG
>NZ_CAXTGZ010000833.1:0-2134 GCF_964243625.1 uncultured Caballeronia sp. | reverse complement strand
AGTCGGACTGACCATCGATGCCACAACCGGCGATGAAGAAAGGCGCCCCCGCGTTGTTAGCTTTTGCCTGATTCACAAAGCAAAGGCGTTGTGCGGCAACACCCCTGTGGCATGGCTCTCGAACCCAAAACACAACGACTTATCGATGATGAAGACGATCCTTCAGTCGGTGGTCTTTTTGACTCGCCGACGAGCATAAGCGCTAGCGATCCGATGATTCGGGAAGCATATGCCAAGCATGAAAGCAAAAGTTATATCTCCCAGATCGCACATCGTTTGTAGTTACAGAGTTGGCCCAATGAAGAAAACCGTTATCCGCTCATCCGTCGCAACATTGATCATGTCGTTCACGCTTCACACGGCGGTAGCTCGAGATGTTTCCCCACTCATTAAAGCAGCCGGCCGCGATGGAAGCGAGGAGTACAACATTGGAGCGTGTCGCTTCACCATAGCCAATAAGTTTGGCGGGCGCTTTTACGTACCTGACCACAACGACCCGCTGTCTCAGCAGGGCATATACGATGTCCACGACACGGGGGCGAAGGCTCATCGCGTGTTGAGGAGCTTCGGTCTCTTTTGTGGCGCCGCAAGTAGCGATGAAGTCGGTGCGATGTTGGGAGCCAAAAGAATCGGTGACAAATGGCTGCAATACGACCCATCAGCCGAAGCTCCTGGTCTGACACCGTTTGACAAAAACGCAAACCCACAGACTGTCACCTTCAAAGGGAAAAATTGGACAGGAGTCGGACTGACCATCGATGCCACAACCGGCGATGAAGAAAGGCGCCCCCGCGTTTTTAGTTTCTGCCTGATCCATAACGCACAGGCATTGTGTGGAGACACGCCCGTCGAATGGCTGATCGACCCAAAACATAACGACCTATGGATGGTTACGTCGATTCTTCAGTCAGTCGTATTTTCTGACGCCCCGGCGGCGAACGCGGTCTCAGATCCGTCTGCCCCTGCGAATTCCCACGCTACTAGTGATTGACTGAACGTGACTAACAAAATCTTTGTCGCCGTAGCAATTTCCATCGCCGCTGCGCTGACCCGCTCTGTTTTTGCTGCCGACGTTCTCGTGCCGGGTATCTATCACCTTGATGCAGACTCCTATCTATCTGCGCCCAAGAAAGCTCGCACTCCTGCCGGCGAGGAATACGTCGAACGCTTTGAGCATGCCATACCCGAATCGGCGAACGCCGCCTATGCAGTGGTCTCGCACGATCCGGACTCGAACCTCAACAAGCTCACCTTTCTTGTAAACGAGGATTATCAGACCGATCCGAATACTGCCAACAAGCTGTGCATTGCCTATGCCTTTCCAGATTGGAACGATTACTCGCCGTCTGATCCATTCTGCAGGACCAACATAGGCAGTTCCGATTACGAAGCTGCATTGTCGTGGAGCAAGACGTCCTTCACGGTCAATTGGCAGCCCCGGAAAAAATTCTTGGGGGTCGAGCACGTTCAGCCGGAACGTCTGCCGACTCCTGACGAAACAGGTGCTTGTGCGCTTGGCGTATGCGACGAAAGAGCGTTCGGTCGGGTAGTCAGTCGATACGAAGTGAGCTACGCATCCGACCGTTTCACATTGGAGACTCGACAGGCGTATCGCGACATCCTCTATCTGAAACGAGCCGTGCCGGTCTTTTCACTTGCGGATCGCAACTCGGCTCACAGCGATATCGGCGCGGGAAAATTCGTTGCAGTTCTATCACTCAGTCCGCAATGGTACGAAGTCGATCAGTTCTCACAAGATGGCAATCGTTTGCGAGGCTGGATCAACCGGGACGACGTTTTCGACGTCAAGCGGGTAGCACAAAAAGCCGAGACCACCGATTTCAGTTTCCGCGTCGCTTTTCGTCCGGGGGAAGACGAGTCGGTTGCTGCATTACCTGTCGCCATTGAGGTAATCGATCGGAAGAACAAGCGGCGCGCCCAGATCATTCGCGACTTCTACTCCGACATACCCTTCGCTGCCAACGATCAGGTTCTGCAGTTGATCGATGCCAATTTCGACGGCTATCCGGACATTTCAATCTTCGGTCAATCTGGGGGCGCCGGTCCGAACAGTACTGAGAATTTCTTTGCCTCTTTTAAATTTGGAGTGGGTGGATTTGGCGGGTCAAGGGCG
>NZ_CAXTGZ010000832.1:0-2142 GCF_964243625.1 uncultured Caballeronia sp. | reverse complement strand
GCGTAGACGCTGCCAAGCACCAGCCCGTTGATAATCTGCTGGATGAAAATATCCATTGAAGGCTCCTTAGCCCGTGCGACTAGATTTACGCTTTATCGCTGGCCGATAAACCGAAGGGAAGAAAAAAACGCAACGGCACCGCGCGTACTTGAAAAAAAACTCTAAAACGTCTGAAACTGACTACGTATCTAAGGGATTGCCTTGAGTCCCGCGCATGCGCCGCGCGGCGCTGCAACACAGGGTCAGGGCGTTATGACGTCGATGACGTTCTTCTTGTTATCCTTGAAATCGATTAGCGTGATCGCACCGCCGCCTTTCAAATCGCCTTTGTCATCGAACGCGATATGACCCGTCAGGCCATTGAAGTCGGTCGAGCCGATTGCCGTCAGCACCTTGGGTGCTTCAACCGAGTTAGCGCGTTTCATTGCGTCGACAATCACGTAGACCGCGTCGTAGGTGAACGGCGCGTAGTCCTGGACCGGGGAGTGGAAACGCGCTTCATAACGTTTCTCGAAGTCCGCGCCTTTATCGAGTTTCGGCAGGCTCACGCCGAGTTCCGTGCACACCACGTTCGGCGACGCGTTGCCCGCGAGCGTCGCCATGTCGGCGGAACAAAGTCCGTCGCCGCCGAGGATTTTCGCCTTCAGCCCGAGCGCCGCCGCCTGTTTCGCGAACGGGCCGCCCGTTACGTCCATGCCGCCGAACATCACCACGTCGGGCTGGACGCGCTTGATCTTGTTCAGGATCGCCTTGAAGTCCCTGGACTTGTCGGTCGTGGCCTCGTGGCCTGCAATCCGGCCGCCGTTCGCCACCACCGCTTTCGCAAATTCGTTAGCGAGACCGCGACCGTAGATGCTGGCATCGTCCACGACCA
Organism: uncultured Caballeronia sp.; assembly: GCF_964243625.1. Lineage (NCBI taxonomy): Bacteria > Pseudomonadati > Pseudomonadota > Betaproteobacteria > Burkholderiales > Burkholderiaceae > Caballeronia > uncultured Caballeronia sp. The sequence continues at coordinate 1,268 of NZ_CAXTGZ010000832.1, read as the reverse complement.
CGATGCGCTTGCCGCGCAGCGTCTTCACCGCGTAGTTCGCGAGGACCGCGCCCTGGCGGGTGTCCGTCGGGATTACGCGAAAGGTCGTCTTGAAACCTTGCTGCGTGTACGCGGGATTCGTCGTGGCCCCGGAAATCTGCGCCACATTCGCGTCGCTGTAGATCTTCGATGCCGGAATCGATACCGCCGAGTTCAGATGGCCGACCACCGCCACGACGTGATCCGCCACCAGTTGCTGCGCTGCTGCGGTGCCCTTCTTCGGATCGGCGGCGTCATCTTGCGCGTCGAGTTCGAGATGGATCGCGTGACCGTCGATGGTCAGTCCCTGCGCGCTGATTTCTTCGATAGCCAGCCGCGCGCCGTTTTCATTGTCTTGCCCGAGGTGAGCCAGCGGTCCGCTGAGCGGAGCGACATGGCCAATTTTCACGACCGTTGCATTGCTGGCAGGCGTGGGCGCTGACGCCGCACTTGCCGCTGCGTCCGCTGCCGAAGCTGCCGACCCCGCCGGCGCACTTGCCGCGACGCTTGCCGATGCTTCCGGCGTCGCCGATGCCCCAACGGCTGGTTCGTTTTCACTCTTTTTGCTGCATGCCGTTGCCATCGCAACCGCGGCCGCGATGGTCACAACAAAGCCAAACTTAATTCGCATTCAGTAGGTCTCCGGCGCCTTCAAAAGCTGGTGTTTCCAGCCCATCCGGCTTGGAACGCGCGCATTGTAACTCGGTTTTTGAGACGTGCAATATTGTTGATTGACAGGGGTTTTCCTCCATTGCAACCCCGTTTCTCGCCTCGGATGAGCGCAAGAGCGCAACCGGGTTGCGCTCCACGACGGTGCGCTAGTTGCACCATTCGCTGGCGCCGTGGGTAAACACTGAGCTGTGCCTGTGGATTGCGGAAGGGAAATTATTTCGTCGAATGCACCTGAAAAGTGCATCGATTCTACTGCGCGGAGAGTTGGATTTCCGTTGTCGCGAACCTCGCTGACACTAATTGACGTCAGCGAGTGCGTTTTCTTGATAAAAAAAACCGCGCCAACTCAAGTCGGCGCGGTTTTTCAGCTGCGACGGCTGTCCAGCCCTATGTATCCAGCCCTATCTATAAAGGCGGCTTACTTCTCCGACGGCAGAGTCAGCCCGCGCGGCAATGGGAACGACACCTTTTCCTCAATACCTTCAAGCGGCCGCACATTGCGTACGCCCAACTCACGCAGCCGCGCAATCACGGCTTGCGCCAACACTTCTGGTGCCGAGGCGCCCGCCGTCACGCCG
>NZ_CAXTGZ010000831.1:0-2152 GCF_964243625.1 uncultured Caballeronia sp. | reverse complement strand
TCGACCGATGGTCAGCGTTTCGAAGCATCGAACTGCCTCAAGCCATTGCGTTCGTCATGCCGTTGCTTGCGAACCAGACCATTCTCGTCATCAAGGAAAGCGCGGTTGCATCGATCATCACGGTGCCCGAGTTGACCATGACTGCAAGCGACATTGTCTCGTCCACCTATACGTACATCGGTCCATACGCGATGTTGATCATCTGCTACTGGCTTCTCACGCAATGCGTCGCCGTTGCCTTCAAATGGGCGTCGGTGCTCATCGCTCCATCGCGTAAAACCTCATGAGCTCACTTCCCATTCTCGAACTTCGCGCTGTGGGTAAATCGTATGGCGCCAATCGCGTGCTCAAGGGCATCGATCTGACCGTGCAGCGTGGAGAGATCGTTTCGCTCATTGGACCGTCGGGTTCCGGCAAGACGACGGCGTTGCGCTGCATGAACTTCCTCGAAGCCTACGATGAAGGCGAGGTCTGGATCAAAGGCCAGTTGCTTGGGTATCGATCAGCAGGCCGTGCCGAACGTGACCGCGATAGCGAGAAGAGCATTGCGGACGTGCGACGGCCAGTTTCGATGGTATTTCAGCAGTTCAACCTGTGGCCGCATATGACCGTGCTCGGCAACGTGGCGGCGCCACTGGTGTTATCGAAAAAGGCAAATAAGGGCGATGCGCACAAGCAGGCGCTTGCAGCGCTCAAGCGCGTCGGTCTGGTCGAAAAGGCGCATGCGTATCCGGTGTCGTTGAGCGGCGGACAGCAACAACGCGTGGGAATTGCGCGTGCGTTGGCCATCGAACCCGAAGTCATGTTGCTCGATGAACCCACGTCCGCGCTCGACCCCGAACTCGTGGAAGAAGTGCTGAGCGTCATCCGCTCTCTTGCGCAAGACGGCATGACAATGGTGATGGTCACGCACGAGATGAGCTTCGCCGCAAAGATTTCGGATCAAGTGGTGTTCATGGAGGCCGGAAAGATCGTGGAAGCGGGGCCGCCCGAGCAACTCTTCGGCAACACGCGTACGCCGCGCTTACAGCAGTTCCTGAAGCCCTGGTTCGATCGCAGCCTGACTTCCGTCGCGGGGGTTGAATGATTCAGGACGACCCGCTCAAAACCGCATCCAGCATCAACGCAACGCGCCTTCTTGAATCCATCCAGACACTTGCGCGCTTCGGCGCGCGTGATGATGGAGGTGTGGACAGGCCGGCGCTTTCGACAATCGACATTGAAGCGCGCCGCCACCTGGTCGAGCGTGCGATCGCACTCGGCTGCACCGTGCGCACCGATGCCTGCGCGAACCTCTTTTTCCGTCGCGAAGGTCTGCAAGATCTGCCGCCGGTCATGACGGGCAGCCATATCGATACTCAACCCACCGGCGGCAAGCTCGACGGATGTTATGGCGTGCTCGCAGGCTTCGAATGTCTTGCTGCATTGAACGAGGCCAACATCCGGACGCGCCGCCCGTTCGAAGTCATTGCATGGACCAACGAAGAAGGCACGCGGTTCCAACCCGGCGCGATGGGGTCGAGTGCGTTCGTCGATCCAGCCTTGCTCCAACACTACGGACAAGCAAAAGACAGCAACGGCATCACGCTCGCTGCTGCGCTCGCGGCGCATCGTGACGCGTTTCCTGCGATCGAAACACGTGCCGTGCAAGAGAATGCGCATGCGTTCGTTGAACTGCACATCGAACAAGGCCCGCTGCTCGAACTCGCCGATATTCCTCTTGGTGTAGTCACCGGCATCCAGGGCGTGCGCTGGTACGCGGTGCACTGCAAGGGCGCGGCTGCGCACGCCGGCACCACACCCATGCACGCGCGCCACGACGCCATGACGCTCGCGGTCGCCGTGCGCGCGGAGATATCGGCGCTTGCACACCAGCTCGGCGGCGACGACACCCGCATCACTTTCGGCCGATGGACCGTGTTGCCCAACTCCATCAACACGATTGCATCGGACGTCACGTTCACGGTGGACTTCCGTCATCCGGACGCGTCCGTGCTCGATGCGTTCGATACCCGGCTGAGCGCCTGCATCGAACGTCATGGCGCTACGCGCGAAGCGTTGTTCACGCATCCACCGGTCGTGTTTGCGCCCTCGGTCATTCGTCGCGTCGCAGAGGCATGCAACGCACTCTCATCACCGTTGATGAACATCA
>NZ_CAXTGZ010000830.1:0-2157 GCF_964243625.1 uncultured Caballeronia sp. | reverse complement strand
ACCGTCATTGAACCGTCTTCGAGCCGTTAATTTTCCTCCTTTGCGGGCGGCGCGTGCTCGGGCACGAGCACCTTCCAGGGTTCCGCTGTCCGTCGCGCTCCGATTGTGCCCGGGTCCGGCGGCAACGCCGTCAAGAGGCGCGGCCCCTCGTGTGCTCCCGCCATCCATACGGCCTGCCAGTCGGCGTCGCCGGTCGGCTGGGCGAGCAGGACCACCACGCTATGCGCCTGCACCTCCAGTTCCGTGCCAATCAACGGATACTGCAGCGCGTCGGGCACAGCGCTATCCATGAGCACATTCCATTCCAAGTGCGGTGCAGGCGCCGAGAAAGCCAGCGCCTGTGACGACGCGTTCATCATGATCAGCATCACATCGATCTTGCCGTCGAGCCCCGGGCCCGCGCGACGCAGCGTGAGCGCGCGGCCTTCCGGGTCCTGCCACGCGTCGGTGGTGAGCGCGGCGCCGCGCTCGTCGAACCAGCCGACGTCGTAGAGGCCCGGGAGGACCTCCTTGTCGCCCTTGAGGAAACGCATTTCCCTCAACAGCGGGTAGTTTTTTCGCAGCGCAATCACGCTCGCGATGAACTCCGTCATCGTGCGGCCGGCGGGGGTATCGGCGAGACGCCAGTCCATCCACGAAATCTCGTTGTCCTGGCAATATGCGTTGTTGTTGCCGTGCTGTGAGCGGCCAAATTCGTCGCCGCCGAGGAGCATCGGCGTGCCGAGCGAAAGCAGGTTGGTTGCGACCAGCGCGCGCGCGACGCGTGCGCGTGTTTCGAGGATCTCGGGGTCGTCGGTCGGACCTTCCACGCCCCAGTTCGTGCTGCAGTTCTCGTTATGGCCGTCGTTGTTGCCTTCCTTGTTCATCTCGTTGTGCTTCTGGTCGTAGGCCGCGACGTCGGCGAGCGTGAAGCCGTCGTGCGAGGCGACGAAATTGACCGATGCCCACGGTTTCCTGCGCCGGCGGGAAAACAGCTCCGCCGATCCCGTCAGCCGCGCCGCGAGGTCGGGCCGCACGCCGGCGTCGCCGCGCCAGAAACGGCGCACGCCATCGCGGAATTTATCGTTCCATTCGGCAAAGCCGGGCGGATGGTTGCCGACCTGATAACCATCGGGCCCGATATCCCACGGCTCCGAGATCATCTTGCGCGTATTGAGGATCGGATCCTGGCGGATGGCATCGAAGAAGCCGGAACCCGGATCGAAACCGTGGCCTTCGCGGCCAAGGGTCACGCCGAGATCGAAACGAAAGCCATCGATGTTGAACGCCGTCGCCCAGTAGCGCAGCGAGTCCATCACCATTTGCAGCACGCGCGGGTGTGATAGATTGACCGTGTTGCCGCAACCGGTATCGTTGATGTAATGGCGTTCGTCGCCGGGCATCAGGCGGTAGTAGCTGGCGTTATCGAGGCCGCGCCACGACATGGTCGGCCCGAGCTCGTTGCCCTCGCACGTGTGGTTGTAGACCACGTCCAGGAACACTTCGATGCCCGCTGCGTGCAACCGGCGCACGGCAATGCGCATTTCGTTCAGGCGGTTGGTCGAGAGGTACGACGGTTCGGGGGCGAAGAAACACGCGGTGTTATAGCCCCAGTAATTCTTCAGGCCACGTTCGACGAGAAAACGGTCGTTGAGAAACGCGTGCACGGGCAGGAATTCGACGGCGGTGATTCCGAGCTTTTGCAAATGTTCGATAAACCAGGGCGACGACAGCGCCGCGAACGAGCCGCGTTCGTGCTGGCGGATATCGGGGCGAAGCATCGACGTGCCGCGCACGTGCGTTTCGTAGATGACCGTTTCGCCCCAGGGGATGTCCGGGCGTGTGTCGCGGGACCAGTCGAAGGCGTCATCGGTGACGACGCATTTCGGCATGGCGGGGGCGGAGTCGCGCCGATCCATTGAAAGGTCCAGGCGGTTCGAGTGCACGCGATAACCGAAGAGAGCGTCGGACCATCGCCATTGGCCGACGAGTTTCTTGGCGTAGGGGTCGAGCAGGAGTTTGTGCGGATTGAACCGGTGGCCGTATTGCGGCTGGTAGGCGCCGTGGGCGCGGAAACCGTAGACCGTGCCGGGGTGGGCGCCGGGGAGGTAGCCGTGCCAGATTTCATCGGTGCATTCGGGAAGCTCGAAGCGGGTTAGCTCTTTGCGGCCGGTTGTG
>NZ_CAXTGZ010000829.1:0-2162 GCF_964243625.1 uncultured Caballeronia sp. | reverse complement strand
TCGCCTTACCTTAGTCAAACGTTACCGACCGCTCTGGTCGCTGATCGCAGCCCATCAGAAGCGCTATTTGATGGTTGCGACCGAAATGACAATGCTTTCACGCGGGCCGTGGGCTGTTCGCCGTCAGCTTTGCAAAAGAGCGCGCGGGCGTTCGAACTGACAGCGACAGGAGGAGGCGCTGTTCGAGTTTGGCCGAAAGATGGATAACCCTTATGACAACCGATGTGAGATATTGTGCACAAGGTCAGACTGGCATAACACAAACGGCTTTGTAGGCTCCAACGCGCTTGGCCCGATTCACTTCGCCTCCCCGGCACCTCACGCGTTCTCGGCTTCGAAAGCCTCTTTATTCCCCATACGGAAAAAGTCTTAATTGACCAAGAGCGAAAGACGCCGACCGGCCGTCGATCATTTGGTGCTTTTCCGAAACATTGAATCGCGCACGAACCTTACTCAAACTTAACAAGCGGCGAGAAGTGATCCATCCCATCATGAGATCGCGGTGCGCTTCTTGGAACAAACGCAACCCCAAAGTGAGTCTCGTAAGAATTCTCATACGGGACGAAGGGCCCGTCAATTATGTGCTTCAGCTCGACGGGCCCGGTGCATCCTTCGGATGGTCGTACTTGAGAGGACGTCATCACTTTTTTCCCAAGGTTAGCGCTCGCTTAAGTCTCGCCCCATCTAGGACAGCAAGCGCAATTTCAATAGGTCCGATGCATTCAAATTGATTTGTCAAAGCGTTTAACGAGATTTGCGTTCAATTCGTCTGCCATGCGCCTGACTGACGCTCTGTTTGACGTGCGGCGATTGTTGCAGCAGGAACATATGGATCGCGGCGCCGGTACCAACCCTCGTTCGCGACAGTCCATGAGTTATCCCCTTGCGTAGCGGCAGTTCTATGTTCATCGTCGTGCTGCGCCCGTTGGTTCGATCTAACGTCAGCCGGAGCGGCGTTTGCGACGGCGGTGATCGCCGAGATCAGAAGCAAGACAAAAGTCTTTTTCATATAACACCCCATAGATATTTACACCTATGGTAATGAAGACTATGCCGTTTGAGCAGTATCGGCCGCGCCATAAACTATTGCATAAGTGGCAGCAATCACCGAGCCGCAAGTCTATTGAAAGTGTTCCATTGCGAGGTCGATGAATAGACGAACTTTATATGGAAGAAACTCTCGGCTCGGGTAGACGAGGGATACCGCCACGTCGCTACTTAACACCGAATACCCACGGAGAATCCGTACGAGCTTGCCCGAGCGCAGCTCATCGCTAACGAGCGGGTCGGGCAGCAGCGCGATACCCATCCCGGCAAGCACCGCTTGCTTTTGCATGATTGCACTCTCAACAATGAACGACAAACTCACCTGAACATTTTCGATTGAGTCTTTCCTGAAAGACCAAACGTGCGATCGGGTCTCAGCGGGTGGCCCGATCAGTTTATGCATGCCGAGGTCGGCTGGCACCTGCGGCGTACCCGCCCGTGTCAAGTAGGATGCGGCCGCAACGGGAATGCGTGAGCTTGTGACAAGTTGCCGAGCAACGACTGACTCAGACTTAATCATCATATCTGCCACAACCCCCACATCGAAGCCCTCATCTAGTAAGTCGACTTCGCTATCAGTCAGGGAGATTTTTAGGATGACCTGCGGGTATCGCAACTGGTATTCGGCGAAAAGCGGTGCGAGTTGAACGAGCGAAAAACTGCCCGAAGCAACAACCTTAAGATCGCCCACAACCTCGTTTGAGGAAGTTGCCGCGCGCAGTTCAACGCGCTCCAGTTCGGCGAGCACGCTACGGCAGCCTTCAGCATAGGCGCGACCAACAGTGGTCAGTGCAACTTTGCGCGTTGTGCGCTGAAAAAGCCTGATGCCGAGATGAGTTTCAAGATTCGCCACATGGCGCGTGACAATGGAGGTTGATACATTGAGAGCCATCGCCGACTGCACGAAGCTTTCCGTTTCCGCAACTTTTACAAATACCTGCATCGCTTGAAAGAGATTGATCATATGTAGTAATGCAATTTCCTGTCCACAGAACAATGTAGTACCGCCTTCCGTTCGGTGGCGTCGCTGATGAGTCATCCGCGCATCAATACGACGTCGTCTTTGCGTCATGAAGGCTGTTAGAGGGAAAGGACCGTCCGTTTGGCAAAAAAGG
>NZ_CAXTGZ010000828.1:0-2163 GCF_964243625.1 uncultured Caballeronia sp. | reverse complement strand
ATCGACGGCGTCGGCGAACTCATGCGCCTCGATCGTGCAGCCCTTCGTGAACGCGGCCGGGTAGAAGTACAGCACGACCGGACCCTTCTTCAACGCGCTCGCGAGTGAATAGTCGAAGACATTCCCGCCCAGCGACGCCTGCGTCGTGAAAGCCGGCGCCTGATCGCCCGGCTTCAGGGTTGCATAGGCAACCAGCGCATAAGCCCCGAGCGCGGCGCCTAGCGACAAACCCAGCAACTTCCCCGCAAACTTTCGTTTCATGACACTCCCTTCGTTTTGATTGGGTATTTTGTTCGGGTAATACGTGCGCGCTACTCCACCCGATGCGCGCCGAACCACGTGGCGGCCTCGAACTGCAACTCGGCAAGCACGACCGGCGTCAGTACAGCAAACCCGGCATTCGAGCCGGTACTCGAATCGAGCTCCGGCGCATCGCCCCGTTCGGCTGCCTGCGAGATCCGCAACAACGCGCCAAGCGGTCCGCTGCCTTCGACGATCGCGTCGCAAATCTCCCTGGACAACTTCAGCAACTGGATGATCTCGACGGGCGGCAGATCCACGACCACATGCACGAGCGAAAAGATGCCGGTCATGAAAGCCGCATCGGCGAATTCTTCATTCGATGGCTGCATGACGCGCGCCGCCAGCTCCATGAAGCGCGCGCGTGTGCCCACGAGCTGCACGAGCGGGTCCGAGCGCCACGGCAAATGGCGTCCATCGGCGTACAGCAGCAACTGCGTCCAGCGTGAAATCTGCCGCGTGCCGGTCGCCGCAATCGCCTCGCGCAGCGACGAAACCGGACGTGCCAGCTTGAACGCGCTTGAATTGGCAAGACGCAGCAACTGCACGACCACATTTGGATTGAGCTTGAGTTCGGCTTCGAGTTCCGCAATCCCGGGTTCGCCCGACAACACGCCGAGCAATCGCAACAGCGCGGTGCGCGATGGATTCGAGCGTCGCGTCACGAGCACCTGCGGACGCGCGAAGAAATAACCCTGGAACAGGTCGAAGCCGAGCTTGCTGGCTTCATCGAAGTCCTGGTGGGTCTCGATCTTCTCTGCAATCAAGGTCTTGCCGTGACGCTTGAGCGTGGCCGCGAGTTCCGGAATATGGGCACGGTCAGCGGCGAGAAAGTCGATCTTCACGTAATCCACGTAAGGCAGCGCTTCGTGCAGCGGTTCGGTCAGCGCGACGACATCGTCGAGGGCGAACTGAAAGCCTGCCGCGCGCAATTGCTCGCAGCGCTTGAAAAGCCTGGCGTCGAAGGTGACGGTTTCGAGGATTTCGAGCACGAAGCGCTCGGGCGGCATGATGTGGACGATGTCATCGAACAGCAGGTCGCGGTTCATGTTCACGAAGCCGCGATGATCGCCGAGCACGGCCGACAGACCGATCTCACCGACCGTTCGCGCCACGACATGAGCTGTGGCCTGGACATCGTCGAAAATGCGCGCGCGATTGTCGGGGCTGTCGCGAAAAAGCAGTTCGTACGCATGCAGCGCGCCCTTGCGATCAATGATCGGCTGGCGCCCCAGATAGACACTTTCCGGTTCGCGGGGTGCGGACGAATCAGCGGACAGGTCAGCCTGTCCATCAGCAGAATCGCCTGGCGGTGGCGTGCGATCAACCGGCTGCATTGATCGATCCGATGGCTTCATTCCGTGCCGCGTGCTTGCAGGCGCACCCCGGACACGCCGGAGACCGGCGCGGCGTGATGCTGGCGTTGGCGGCGCGCGGCTTGTGGTCCGGCTGTGACGATCGGCTTGGGGACACGGTCATGGCGTACGGCAAATGGAACGGTAACAACTGGATAACGGCGACGGAGGATGAATGATTCGTGCCTCCTCCAGCCCCACTCTACCCCAAATCCGGGTAGTGACAAATTGCTTCAAACCCGCTGGCATGAAGGCTTTCAGCCGCGCGGCCATTCTTCTAAAGAATTCAGCGACACAACCGTTAACTTGCAAAGAACAGTCCGACTCGCGGCTGCCGGCACTTCCGGCGGCTTGCGTCAGCATCGCCGGCAATCCTCCAGCACTACGATGCGGCGCGCGCGCCGGACAGCGCGTGCCGCGCTTCCGAAGGCCAGGCGCGCGTTCAGACAGGCCAAACCAGACAACATGCAAGTAAAACGGACACGCGCTCAGCGCTTCAATGCATGGC
>NZ_CAXTGZ010000827.1:0-2164 GCF_964243625.1 uncultured Caballeronia sp. | reverse complement strand
TGCAAACCCGATTGCCGATAACGCAACGGCCAGCGGACGTTTCGCAAACCGCCGTATCGATTTCGCGATTCAAGAGTAATCGTGTGACCGGACGTGGTTGAGTCCGGTTGGCAGATGTAAAAACCCCCGGTCGCGCGTGAGCGCGACCGGGGGTTTTGCGTTGTGCCTTGGCTTGAACGTTATCTCGATGAAGCGTCGCGCACGCGCGCCGGGAATCGTGCCGCCGCGCCCTGCAGGAAGTCATCGCCCAGATTCGCCGGCAATGCCTGGCGGGCGACTTCCAGCCACGCGCGTGCCGCGTTCGACAGATAACCGTTGCGCCGCCAGCCAACCGCCATGTCCCAGTGGATTTCCGGATCGACCACGGGACGACAGGTGAACGCGTTGACATCCAGGCGGCGGCAATACGGCGCCGGCAGCAACGCAATACCAACGCCGGCCTGCACCAGCGCGGCCATGAAATCCCAATGTCCGCTGCGGCTGACGATGGTCGGCGTGAAACCCGCTTCGCGGCACGCGTTCAACACCAGATCGGACAACGCGAGACTTTCGCCGTAAAAAACGAACGATTCCGATGCCAGATCGGCGAGCGGCACGTCAGTCATGGTGTCCCAGCGCGAACCCTTCTGCGCGACGAGCCACAGCAATTGCCGGCTGACGGGCAGCACATCGAACGTGGCGAGATCCACGGGTTCCAGCACACCGCCGAGTTCCAGTTCGCCATCGATCAAAGCAGCCTCGATGGCCTTCGACCCGCGCTCGAACAGCTTTAATTCCACCTTCGGATAACGCTTTTTAAACGCCGCGATGGCCGGCGTGAACAGCGATCCGCCCATAGGCGGGATTCCGATGGTCAGCGTGCCGCGCCCGAGTTTGCCGAGATCGTTGAGTTCGGCTTCGAGTTGCGCGTGCGCCGCGAGGACTTCGAGTCCGCGCTGATAGACGATCTGGCCGGCGTCGGTGAGGACCATCTGGCGGCTTTCGCGCAATAGCAACGGGGAGCCGATTTCGTCCTCGAGCGACTTCACCATCTTGCTGATGGTCGGCTGTGTGACAAACATCTTTTCCGCAGCCGCGGTGAAGCTTTTCTGCTTCACGACCTCAACGAAATACCGCAACGATCGCAGCTCCATACGCGCCTCTTAGATTCCAAGTTGGAATGCGGTCGATAAGTTTAAGTCATTTTAATTATATTTAGGCGCACGCTATATTCGACTAAAGGTTAACCCTTATTTTTACTACGTCACCGCCGCAAGGCCCGTCATGATCGTTCTCGCCGCCATTTTGCCGTTATCAAAATTCGTCACCCGCACTCGGGCGCCGCTTGGCCGGTTCATGCGGATCGCATTGCAGAGCGCCGCACTGGCGGGCATCTGGCTGGTCGCCGATCTCGCCGCGCGCACCTTCCATTTGCCGGTTCCGGGTGGTGTTATCGGTTTGCTGGCGTTGCTCGCGCTGTTGTTTTGCGGCGGAATTGCGCCGCGCTGGGTGAAGGCCGGCGCGGATTGGCTGTTGACGGACATGCTGCTGTTTTTCATTCCCGCCGCGGTGGCTGCCGTCCAGTACGGCGGCCTGTTTCGCGAAGACGGCTGGCGCCTCGCGCTGGTCGTGGTGTTCGGCACGCTCATGGTCATGATCGCGGTGGCATTTGCCGTCGAACATGCGTCGAAGCTCGAACGCCGACTGGAGTTGCGCCGCATCACGAGCGCCCGCCAGGCCGCGCGCGGCTGAGCCGAGCCCGATGCCACACTTCTACGATTCCCTTTTGTCCGATGACACCGCCGGCCTCATTGCGGCGGGTTGCTTCGTGCTGACCGTGGCGTTGTACTTCGGCTTGAAGCGCCTGTACGCCCGATTCCGCCGGCCCTTGCTCACGCCCATGCTGACCGTCCCCGCCGTGCTTGTGGTGATCGTCATGGCTGCGCGCATTCCGTACTCCGTTTATTTCGCCGATACCCGCTGGCTGATGTGGCTGCTCGGGCCGGCCACCGTGGCCTTTGCCGTCCCCATCTTCGAGTACAGGCATCTGCTGAAAAAGCATTGGTTGTCGTTATCGGTAGGTGTGACGGTCGGCATTCTGGTGGGCGTCGGCGGGTCGCTGGCGCTGGCGAAGCTGCTGCATTTATCGCCGGAATTGCAGCGCAGCCTGTCTACGCGTTCGGTT
>NZ_CAXTGZ010000826.1:0-2180 GCF_964243625.1 uncultured Caballeronia sp. | reverse complement strand
GCTGTTTGAGCGAAGAATCGATCCACGCCGCAAGCGGCGAACCTTCATTGGAGGTAACAGTTATGTTTCCCATATTGTCGGATGACGGAGCCGTGAGTGAATAGTCGGTCCCATCCGATGTGATGATATCTGATGAACCTAATACACCATACGGTGCTGGCGACGGCATCTTGATGTCAGCCATACTAGCGATGACAGCGCGAACAGCAGGGCATCTCGCGCTATCGGTCCATTTAACCTCCTCGATCTTACCTCCCAACGTGCGAGTAGTGATGCGAAGTCTATACGGAAAATCGGAATCGTTTTTCCGGGCGCCGGTTGCAACATCAACTGTCTCACTTACTCCCCTTATCAGGATATGTGGAGGAGAACGGTGTGCAACGACAATTTTAGTGTCCGGTCGGCGTCAATTATGATGCCCGGACACGCCTAAACCTGTAGCCGCCCTTGGCGGCACGCATTGCGCGGCCAATTTGCTTGTTGGTTGCTTCCAGGTCGAAGCGTTCGGGCTCGAATTTTTTGCCGACCCAGGTGCGCATTTGTCGATGGTCCTCATGCTCAGGGTCTCGCCACGCATCTAGGAACTCGGCGTAGCCGTACGTGCCGCCAACATCTTCCGGCGGTCCGGATCTGCTGCCTGCGGTGCAGCGCGGGTAATTGGCGCCCTGTTCACGTGGGACACGATGCATGTCGATGTGATGGCGCCAGCAATCTCCGAAGTCATATTCGTAGAGGATGTGGAGGGGTTTTTTCTCGTCATAGGAGAAGGTGAAATCGATGAGGCGCGTTTCGGTAGCCTCAAAGGTGCGATGGTCAAACAGGCCGTCCTCGTCGAACTCTGGGGCGCCGAAGGTCAGTCCGCCAATGAGGAACTGGTGCAGGTGGCTGTCGGTCCAGCCAAACGCGGCCTGGAGCACCTCGTGCAGCAGGGCGAGGTTGAGGCCAACGGGAAGCTCGAGGGTACGGGAAATCCTTGGCTCAATGCCAAGGATATGGGCCTCGACGCGTACGATGAAGGAATCTGGGTCGAATGGGTCGAGCATGGTGACGGACCATGCCGTGGATAAATAGCGCCGACAACGGACGCCAACGACTGTGGCGACAATTACGCCGCGGCCTGGGCTGCCGCGGTACGCTTGCGGTAGCTCTCGGTGTTAAATTCGAGGATGGTGGCGTGGTGGACGAGACGATCTATCGCGGCGACCGTCATCGCGGCATTCGGGAAAATCGAATTCCACTCGGAAAATGGCTGGTTGCAGGTGACGATGAGCGAGCGGCGCTCATACCGTTCGGCGATGAGCTCGAACAGGACGGCCGTTTCCGCCTGGTCCTTTCTGGCGTAGCCAAGGTCATCGAGAATGAGGCAATCGAACCGGTCGAGACGTGTCAGCAAAGCCGGCAGCGATAGATCACGGTGCGCGGCCTGGAGCTTTTGGACAAGATCGGTGGTCCGCACGAAAAACACCCGCCGACCTGCCTCGACGAGGGCGTGCCCAATGGCTGCAGCCGCATGCGTCTTGCCCGTACCGGAAGGACCAAAGCACAGGATGTTTGCGCCCTGTTCAAGCCACGGATCTCCAGAGCCGAAGGCCATAAGGTGCGCCTTCCTGACCGTGGGCACGGCTGCGAAATCGAACGTTGCGAAGGTTTTTCCGCGTGGCAGGTCAGCCTCTGCAAGGTGACGGGCAATCCGGCGTGAGGTGCGGTCGGCCAGTTCATGCTCGCACAGCGTCGCGAGATAGCGCGCGGCGCCCCAACCCTCCCGGTCAGCGCGCGCGGCAAATTTATCCCAGTGCCGCCCGATGCTCGGCAAGCGAAGTGCCGACAGCATCAGCGGAAGACGCGCGGTATCGATCTGTCGCTCAGGCAGCGGGTCTGACATTGTCGGTTCCTGTGTGCTGGAAAAGGCTGTCATAGGCAGCAAAGTTGGGGAGCGGGACGCAGACCTCGGGCATCACATTCGTCGGCGGTGCGACCGCCTGGCGTGCGGTTTCCACTTCGGGCAGCGCGCCTGCGGCGAGAACCTCTTCGAGATGAAGAGCAAGTGCGGCCTCGCAAGCCTGTGTTGCAGCGAGGTGAAGCAGCCCGACATAGACCCGGCACGCGCGTTTGGGCTCGAGCTTCTCGTCCAACATTTCCCAGGCTTTTCTGAAGGCGTCTCGCGGGAATAGACCCTCACG
>NZ_CAXTGZ010000825.1:0-2182 GCF_964243625.1 uncultured Caballeronia sp. | reverse complement strand
ATCGGATTCCCCAGATTAATTGAAGCACGAAGTCGCCCGGTCGGCGTGAAGGAGGAAAGAATCGAAGCGTTGACTGTCATGAGCGATGTGGAAGAGATCAGGTAAGGATCCGATCTAGGGTTTGAGAATGTTGCTGATGTTGGATAGCGCGTCGAGCGTGTGGCGAAGATGAGCGCGAAGCTCCTCGGACGCTTCTTCGTTGCGTTCTTTCTCCAGTAGATCAAGAACGTTCAGGTGCTGCTTGCAATGCTCGGTATAGCGCTGTCTGTCCTGCATCGAGCGATAGGAGAGTAAGCGTCTGACGCGATTTACGCGCTTGATGGTGTCAATAAAAAATGAATTGCCCGACGCTTCCACCAACGATTCGTGAAAACGTACCCCTCGGTCGTGTAGCTGGTCTGCAGTATCTGTTTCGATTCCTCCCTGCAGCAAATGTACCTCGGCCGCTCGGCACCGTTCGAGTACCTTTGGATCAAGCCGATATCCGGGTTCTAGCAACGCGGCCGGCTCTAGCGCCAATCGCAGTCGATATGATTTCAAGAGGCTATCCGGGGTGGTCAGCATCGAAGAGAACTGCCAGCCGTAGCCCGGTTTGCGCTCGGCCCAGCCTTCTTGCGAGATGCGCCCAAGCACGGAGTTGAGCTGGGTATTCGTTAATCCGTAGCGCGTTTTGAGCGCCTGCTCTGAGACTTCCTCTGGCAGTAACCCCTTCAGCCTGTCGTCGGCGATTCGAAAATAAACGCTCGTGACGACATCCGCTTCGCCCAAACCAAGCTGGTCGACGACCTGGTCGAGCGGCTGCTCCACTGGCTTTGCCAAGAAAAATCCGCGATTCCGCTCGCGAATTAACACGCCCTTTTCATGCAAGAAGGCGAGCGCATCGTTGACCGGGGAGCGCGACACACGAAGGCGATCCGCGATCA
The DNA here is from genome assembly GCF_964243625.1 of uncultured Caballeronia sp. NCBI lineage: Bacteria > Pseudomonadati > Pseudomonadota > Betaproteobacteria > Burkholderiales > Burkholderiaceae > Caballeronia > uncultured Caballeronia sp. The sequence goes on along the minus strand of NZ_CAXTGZ010000825.1, from coordinate 1,259 downwards.
GTTGTGCCGGCAAGTGACTGCCGACAGCCATTCCTTCTGCATGAATAAACGCGACGATTTGCGAGGCGATCGATTTGTCGTTCATGACGATTCTAGCCTGTTCCTTCATTCGGCTCGCACGCTCCGCCTAGGTCGTCAGGTCGGGAGCGATTGCGCTGCCAGTGTTTTTTGCAGGATCAATGGGATTACGCCTCCGGCGCGCAGCAGTGCCGTTTCAAGTTGCGTTTCTACGGCTGCCGTTGCTTCAAATTGGTCGATTTTCCCATCCACACGAACGATTTTGACACCGATTAGGCAACGAGGTGCCAACGTCTCGGCTGATGCGCTGATTTCGAGCTTGTCGCCGGGGCGAACGTTCAACGAAGCGGGCGTGATGCCTTCAGGCAGGCGCAGAGGCAGGATGCCCATCCCGATCAGATTCGACCGGTGAATACGCTCGAAGCTGACAGCCAGGACCGCGCGAATGCCGAGCAGTCGCTGGCCTTTCGCGGCCCAGTCGCGCGAGGATCCCGTCCCATATCGCTCGCCGGCGATGAGAACGACCGAGTCTCCATCGGCGCGGTATCGATTGGCAGCTTCGAAGATCGGCAGCACTTCACCAGTCGGGACGTGCAACGTGTTTGCCGTCGGGGCGTCAGCCTTCAAAAGATTGACAAGCGTCTTGTTGTAAAAGGCGGCACGCAACATAACTTCCCAGTTCCCGCGGCGAGACGCAAAAACATTGAGGTCGTTACGATCGTCTCCGCGCTCCACCAGGAAGTCAGCGACGTAGCTATCTTTCGGAATCGCACTTGCAGGGGAAATGTGATCGGTTGTTACATCGTCGCCCAGCACGAGCAACGGGTAGGCGATGTAGGTGCCAAGCTGGGAGCCTTCCGAGAGCGAAGCAAAGGGCGGCCGACGCAACGCAGTCGACGCGTGATCCCACGGATATTGAGCACTCTCGGGGGCTTTCATTTCGTGCCAAAGCGGGTTCTGACTGGCGATAGCGAACGCGCGGGGGTAATCACTCGGCTCCACACCCTGCTTCACCAACGCTGCAACTTCCTCGCGGCTTGGCCATAAATCATTCAAGAAAACGGGCTTACCATCTGCGGTGATTTGCACCGGGTCCTGGCTTAAATCGACTTCCGCGTCACCAGCTAGTGCAAAAGCGATGACCAGGGGCGGTGACATGATGAAGCCCAGATCCAGATCCGGATGAATCCGGCCCGGAAAGTTCCGGTTGCCCGACAACATGGCGACGGGATAGACGGACT
>NZ_CAXTGZ010000824.1:0-2186 GCF_964243625.1 uncultured Caballeronia sp. | reverse complement strand
ACCAGATCGAAATGATCGACCGCATAACCCGCTGTGACCAGATCGCCGACGAAAGCGTCCGCATCGCCCAGCGATACGGCAAGCAATGCGCTCAACGTATCGCGATAAGCAACGGGATGCATCGATGGATACGCATCCTGCAGCCGTTGTGGCGATGTCTGCGACTCAACGTATGCGATCCGTCCTGTGTGTGATCCTGCGACACGACGCTCAACATAGACCTGCTTCGTCGCAACATACGGCTTGCTGTAAAGCAACGCGACGCCGCCGTCGTTACCAGTGGCGCTGGTCGCGGCATCTATTCGATGCTGCCGCAACGCGTCGATCATTGCGCCGCGATCGGCGAAGCTCTGCCATTGAACCGGCTTCTGCAACGCTCCTGCGATTCGTTGCACAAAATCCGCCGATACACCGCGCACAGGATTCTCCGAATCATTCGGATTACTCATTTCCATGGGCGGCAACGCGCCCGGCACGACGCCCACTATCAACGGCCTTGCTTGAACCGGATTTTTTGAAACGTTCGTCCGGGCACTCACCGAAACGCAAAAAAATAGCGCGATACAAAACAGCACCGCAATGCGCAGAAGCCTTGGCGGTTTTATCGTGGCGAACGTCCTTAGTGAAGCCATCAGCATTTCCCTAAAGAAACGACGCAATACACGCCTGTTTTTAAGAGGATTGCCAGTGTCGCAAATTCAGGCCGCAAGGCCAATAAGGAATCGTGAAACAACACGCCGCCCGGGTCGATACAGTCCTGGCGCAAGGCTGTGCCAAGCTTCAGATAAAGCAAGCATTATTGCAACTCCCACAACACTATTTCGCTTAATTCAGCGTTAATGGAAACAGTATTGCGTGTCTACACTTCGATCTGTCACGCGTCGTCGATTCGACCATCCGGTTGTTAACGACGCTAAAAGCAACAAGGACATTCGAGGAGACACCACCATGCTCAAGGCACTCATTCCCGCAATCGTCGTAGCAGCAGCTTTAGGCGCTCCAGCTCTGGCAAGCGCGCAACAATCCGGCGACACGGTGACGCGCGCGGCAGTGAAAGCGGATCTGGCTCAAATGGAGCGGTCGGGCTACAACGTCGAAGGCGATCACACGACGTATCCCGCTCAAACCCAGGCCGCCGAGCAACGCGTGAAAAGAATCAGGGCGTGATGGCGACATCGTACGGACCGACAATGAATGGATCGTCAGCTGCTGGAACGCGGGCGCTTGTTGCCCAGCCGGACGGAACGCGCTCCACTTACTTCGGGCAATAAAACGATTCCGCATAAAAAAATGGCCGCCAACTTCGCGTTGGCGGCCATTCTTCGTCAGGCGTAGTGCTTACGCCGGAACGCTCTCTGCCTTCTCGGCTCGCGCCCATACCCGATGCGCCGACATCGCTGTAATGAAGGCCTTCATCACTTTCTTCACGTCGCTGCCCACGCTTACGCCTTCATCGCCGGTCGGCAGATGTGCGGCGGCAAGCACATCCTCGCCGTCGCCCACGGCACCGATCGCCTTCAGATGCTTGAATGCTTCAAGCACGAAGTGGCGGGCGTCGCCGGACTCTGCCAGCAGCTTTGCACTCGCCGCGCCGCCGGCAATGACCACACCGTCGAACATGATCGACGGCAGCGCGAGAATGGTTGCATCCACTTCAACGCCATCACCCAACGTGCCCAGTTGCGGCGCAACGACTTTCGCATGCGCACCCTCAGCCGTGAGCGCGTCCTTGATCGCCTTGATGCTTGCAACGTCCGCGCCCTTCGCAGCAAGGATGGCGACCTTGCGCGTTTTCACCGAGGGCACCGCCTTCGCAATCAAACTCAGTGCCGGCGATTGCTCGAGAGACGACTTGCCGAGCTCTTCCGGACTCGCGCTCGCTGCCGGCGCGGGAAGACCGAGATTGTCGGCAACACGCGCACACAGCTCGCTATCGATATTCGCCAGGATTCCAAGCTGCCGTTCGCGGATGAACTTGCGCTCGACCTTGCTCAGTTCAAACGAATACGCGCCGACGATATGGTCCTTCTCCGGCTGCGTCATGCTCTTCCAGAACAGCGTGGCTTGGGAATAGTGGTCGGCGAACGATTCACTGCGTTGGCGGATCTTGACGGCATCCACGCGTTCCGGATACGTTTCGAAACCGCCGCCCATCGCGGCCGGCGCCGTTTCCTTCGGCCAGCCGC
>NZ_CAXTGZ010000823.1:0-2191 GCF_964243625.1 uncultured Caballeronia sp. | reverse complement strand
CTCTCCGGCTGCTCATTCTTCGCGCTTGCGCTGGTACCTTTCGGCGCAACCACTTTGCCCTTTTTGCTAGCCGGTACGGGAGCGGTGCTGGTCTTTCTTGGCATATCAACAGCCTTGGCTGTTACAGCTTCGCTCACCGTGGGGTGCTCTATATGATCGGCGGACTGATGGCTCGGTGAAGGCTCCACGGGTTCATCAAAAACGCTGTCATTCGGCCTATTTTCCAGCGGGGAGCGCAGTCGTGCGATCACGTTTGGTGGCAACGTCGGATTTGGATGATCGAAGAAACCATCGGGAAGACCAAGCGTCGTTTCCATGTGAAACGCCGTCTCGGGCGTAAAACGCTCACCGCTGACCAATTCCGCGATGCGGGCCAGATTCGAGTCGAGACCCAATGCCACATTTTCGGCACCAACGGTGTCGACGAGTACTTTGAACGCTCGAGTCTTAAATATAGATGCTGTCTGGGTCGTATCCTTTGCCTGAACGGGTTTTACATAGTGCTTTTTTTGCGTCTGAGGCGCGCTGCTTGGCGGGTGCTGGCGCGCTGGACGTGGACCGCTGCCTCGCGAACCTGGGCGTCCAAATGTACGACTCATAAAATGAAACTCCGAATGTTTCGCTCGCCAATTTAGATAAGAGCGAGAGCCCAATATGCAAACAAATTTTTTTCAGGTGGCTCAAGGTTTGGCTACTGCAATACAGGTTTGGCTACTGCAATACATTGAATCTAAAAATTAACCAGGCCTACGCGTCACCGCAAAACCGATAGGGCTCAAAGTATCTGAGCGTGTTGAAAGCGTAAGCGCCTACTGCTAAAAGTCTTGCTCATCAAGGCGAACTTTTGTCGAACCGCTACGTAAAGCCAAACGTCGCGTGACGGCCGCGATGCGATGGCGGCCGTCAGCAAATATACGCAGCACATGGCCTTCGTTTGCATCTGGGCGCGACCAGAAGTACTGCTCTAACGCCGTCTTCGTGATCAGTGCGCTTACTTCGCGACCAGCGTTCAATGCCGTGGACATAACGACCCGGCCATCCTTCACAAAGGTTGGTTCATATGAATGTTGCACGCACTTCTTTCTTTGTCACTTTTCAGAGCTAAGCCGAGTCAAACGAATCATAACGCAAGCGTATCGAGCTCTATGCTAACACTGCACCGCCTATGAGCACGTCGGGATTACTAGCGCGCAAACTGCCGGGAAACACGGGGCGTTACTGATTGACGCTATCCTTGAAGCCTTTTCCTGCAGTGAACTTTACTGTGGTAGCTGCAGCGATTTGCAGCGGTACGCCGGTTTTTGGATTGCGCCCCGCGCGAGCGGCACGTGCCCCCTTACCGAACGAACCAAAGCCGATTAATTGAACGGTATCACCTGACACCACTGCTCGCGTGATCGCTACTAGGACCTCATCTACGATCTCGCTGGTCAAAGCCTTGCTTGCGCCGGTTTGTGCCGCGACTGCATCAACATGTTCTTGCTTGTTCATCAAAGGTCCTCTCAAGAGTTTTTTTGTTGGTCAATCTTTACCATCTTGCGTTAGGTCTGCACCAAGAGAGGTTTTAAGATAATCAATTAATATTTGCTGCGCGCTAGCCTCGGGTTCCCGCCACCCTAAACAGTGCCCGCTCCCGTTCAGGATGCTGCACAAAAGCTTTACCGTCAACGGCAATGGTCGAAGACTTGCCCTTGGTCTCAGCTGACATACGGAGAACATGGCTGAGGCTGCTAAGCATCGACGATTCGGAAGTTTAATTGTTTATTATGCTTCTCGGGACGTCCAAATGCAGACCGCAACGCTGTTGCGGATGCAGCTCGCAGGCATGCAAGTGCGACCGGCATAAAAATCGATCTCCTCTGTTTTCGAAGTGTTACAGGTTCGACGGGCGGTGCGGGATCGTCGACTGCGACGGCGCGTCAGCTGAACTTTATTTGCCCGATTAATGTACGCTGGCAATACGTTCTCGTAAGCAAATTGATACGGAGTGCCAACAGATGGAACGGCGCAGGTTCGATTTAAGCGAGACGTTGAGCTACAGTTGATGAATGTTTTGCAATTTTTCTGCCTCTCATTGCACGTAGAGCATCGTCAGGCGACAATTTTTAGCACCACATCGACGGCCATAGGTCGCCGTCAACTTCTTAGTAGTACGGCTTCCAGTGTCGAGCCGATAATCAATGAAGGTTTG
>NZ_CAXTGZ010000822.1:0-2198 GCF_964243625.1 uncultured Caballeronia sp. | reverse complement strand
AACAAACCTCCTCCCAACCAAAACCCCACCCAACCGCCAGCGTCCGCCCCTTCCGGTATCATCCTCACCATGATTCGCAAACCTCATTTCGACCCTCAGCGCGTCCGCGAGGAAATCGCCATCGCGGCGGCGCGAATGATCGCCGAAGACGGCCTCGACTACTCCACCGCCAAGCGCAAAGCCGCCCGCCAGGTGATCGGCGAAACACGCGTCAGCGGCGAATGGCTCCCCGACAACACGCAGATCGAAGAAGAAATCCGCGAGTACCAGGCACTCTTCCAAAGTGAAAGCCAACCGGCCGTCCTGCGCCGCATGCGCGAGGTCACCCTCGAATGGATGCAGCGCCTCAAACCGTTCAACCCTTACGTCACCGGCGCCGTGCTGAACGGCACCGCAGGCGAGCACTCGGACATCCATCTGCAATGTTTCTGCGATAACCCCAAGGAAGTCGCAATCTATTTACTGAACGCAAACATTCAATACGATGTCTCCGAGACGCGCCATTTCGCCGGCCGCGGTTATGTGGAAACGCTGAGCTTCCTCACGCGTCCATCCCGCGACGAAGAACCCATGGGCCTGCACATCGCGCTCTACGATACCAACGACCTGCGAGGCGCCGTCCGCGCCGACGGCCGCGGCAAGCTTGCTCGCGCAAACGCCGCCGCCGTACAGGCACTCCTCGACGCCCCTCCTTCCACACCGGCCACATCACTATGAAACCCATGCGCATCGTTGCTGCCCTGATTGTCGCCATCGCGGCGACCGGCGGCGGCTTTTATGCAAGCCATCTGATCATGGGCGGCAGCCCGAGCGAAGCGGCCATGACGACATCGGCAAAGGGCAATGCCGTCGATGACCTCTGGAAACAGCAACTGCAAATGGCCGCCGGCACGCAACAAAGCCTGGCGTCGTTCAAGGGCAAACCGGTCGTGGTCAATTTCTGGGCGTCGTGGTGCGGCCCGTGCGTGAAGGAAATGCCGACGCTCGCGGCGCTGCATCGTGAATATGCGAAGAAAGGCATCACCTTCATCGGGCTCGGCGTGGACTCCGAGAAGAACGTGAACGCGTTCCTGCAGAAAGTGCCCGTCGACTACCCCATCTATATTGCGGGCTTCGGCGGCGCCGATCTGGCCCGCAGCTTTGGCAACAATGCGGGCGCGCTGCCGTTCACGGTGGTCATCGACGCGAAAGGCGCAATCCGGTCCACAAAACTGGGTGAGGTCGATCCAAAAGAGCTAAAAGCGACGCTCGACGGCCTGTAGGCGTCTGGTTGATCCGCGTCAAATCGAAACGATTCACGGAAAGTTAACGGTAATTCGGCGAACTTTGCCCGAAAATGCGTGCAAAATGCGCGTGTACACACTCATCTGCCTTGAGTCCAAGGCCGGTGCAGCTTCGTAAAACTAGACAAAATTCTCTAAAGGGCGCTAAAGTGCGCCCAACTCCGCATAAACCAAAGCCCTATGTCACGACTGCTGGTGCTTCACGGCCCTAATCTAAACCTGCTCGGCACCCGCGAACCGGACGTCTATGGACGGGTCACGCTCGCTCAGATCGACCAGGCGCTGGCAGAGAAGGCCAAGGCTGCGGGCGCGGAACTGACGTCATTCCAGAGCAATCATGAAGGCGCGATCGTCGACCGCATTCAGCAGGCGCGGATCGAACAGGTGGATTTCGTGCTGATCAACCCGGCCGCGTACACGCACACGAGCGTCGCAATTCGCGATGCGCTTGCAGGCGTGGCGCTGCCGTTCGTCGAGATTCATTTGTCGAACGTCCACAAGCGGGAAGCTTTCCGGCATCACTCTTATTTCTCCGATCTCGCCGAAGCCGTGATTTGCGGCCTTGGCTGGAAAGGCTATCTGTATGCACTCGACTTCGCACTCGAGCGCATTGCCCCGAAGACGCGCGATTGAGCCGCGACCCGCTCGGATCTGAACTGCCCGCACACGATGACGCGGAGCCAGTGTCAGAAGCGCCAACGGACGCACCCGTCGGCGGCACCCAAAAACCAAGTCAAGCACCGGGAAAAGCTCCCGGTCACCAAGCATTGAAAGGGGAATTTTCGATGGACCTTCGTAAACTCAAAACGCTGATCGACCTCGTCTCGGAATCCGGTATCTCGGAGCTCGAAGTGACCGAGGGCGAAGGCAAGGTTCGCATCGTCAAGAATGCCGCGCCGGTCTATATGCAGGCCC
>NZ_CAXTGZ010000821.1:0-2202 GCF_964243625.1 uncultured Caballeronia sp. | reverse complement strand
TGCTACTAAAGTCGTCCATAAGCAATGGAGTAGTCCCGGATTGACGTAAAGTAGTCCGGTCTCGTGGACATGGCGGCGTCGAGTTTCAGGGTCCTTGGGCTGCTGTGCAGCGGTGCTGACGCGGTATCACGTTGTCGCTACCGAATCGTTCGATATGCCGCAAGTTCCGCCGGGCGCGCGAGTGCGGGATGCAGGAGATAGTACTTGTGCTTGCGCATAAACAGTACGATGTGCCGCCAAACCCAGGCTGACGTCGTCAGGTCGTCCTGTAGCCATGCCGTCAGCTGGTCGGTCCACACGGCGTACGCGATCGCGTGGGGACGGTCGGGACTATGAGCTAGCCAGCCGGTCAGGCCCAGTGCGGGCGTCGAGAGAAGGTCGATGCGGCCGCACGCGCGAACGAAACCGAGCCAACTCAGATGCCAACCGATGGCGGCCGCCGTGTCGGCACTTAGGGTATCGGTGGCGATGACGAATTGTTGACGGCACAGCGTGGACCAGACCCGCTCATCGATATTGCGCAGCGCGTTACCGAAAAGCGTGTCCTGAGTCTGCTGAAGAGTCCGTTCGAACCGAAGATGCCGCTGTCTGAAGTGAGGCCAGCTTGTCTGTTCGAAACACGGGTCGCAGGGTTCGGACGGGCCGGGATTCGGTCGGAACGCGACCAGTGCAGGAGGGGGACGTCTTTCCAATAGTTCCAGAACAGTTGGTGGCGGTGTGTCGTACAGGCGGTTCGATATGCGCACGTGCACCGTGCTGCGAACCGATGCCGCTTGACTGCGTCGCGCCGTTACGTACTGGCCCGTCAGCGGATCGTGCTGTCGACGAAGCGGTTTGGAAAGGCGCGCGTTGGATTCGCCGACGCAGGCCTGCCATCTTCGCAGGATTCGAGCCGGGCGTCCCGATATCGGCGTGCACCGCCCCGCGGGCAGATGCAATGCCGGCACCCACCGTTGAGCACAGTACGCACATGCAAGCGGGTGCTCCGCCATCTCGCTTTGGAGAGCGTACTTCATGGGCATCGCACAGCTGGGGCAGCCAACTCTGAGGGCCCGCTTATGCAGCGGGCAACGGCTGATAAAACTCCACTGAAACCACGCTGCATGAAAGCCCTGCTGCAAGCACTCGCGACAGTAGCGCAGCTTGGTGCTGGCCGCGCCCCAACCAGGCGTAGGTTTGCCGCAGCAAAAGCCGGCTGCGACGGCAACGGGGGAGACCTCCAACAGATCACTCAGTCGTTCTTGGTCGAACCGATCGGCGCGACGCAGATCTGCGCCGTGGGTGGAAATCTCATTTGACGGTAGGAGGACCAGGCATGACAGTTCATGCAACGTCAGCTGATTTCATAAGGAAAACTTCGACAGCCGCATCCACATCGATTCACCGGCACTGCTCCGTTCGGACCGCGACGTGAAGCGCGCCTCGGCGGATCCAGTCGCCCACAACATGGGCGTCCCGCACGTGCCGTGGTGATGGCGAGGCATTGAGCTGTTACCTGCTGATTGCGGTCAAGATGGTGCTGCTGGCTTTCTGCGCTAAAACGTATCGGCTGCGTTCGACCATCGATGCCCAGAACACGCCATCGAAACTCAGCGTGGGGCTGTCGTTCGCAATGCTGAGTAGCAGCGCGGCTTCCACTGCGGCAGTAAAATATTTCATCGGGATTTCGACAGGTCCGTCAAGGTTGGCCTTGATGTGTGCATCCTCGAACGCGTTCCATAGTGTGCTCGCCGAGTCAAGCACGCGCAGTCCCGCGTCATAGGCCTGCGGCACATAGAAACGCGTGTAGCACCAACCGGAACGTTCCGGATACTCACCCTGGTCATATGCCTTCAGCACCGCCCGGCATTCGGCCCCAGACATAATGCCGCGGAATGCCAATTCCTCGACCATGAATCGCGCGACGATCTGACCTTTGTCTTGGGCCTGAAAAGCTGACTTTTGCGCAACCAGTTGGGGCTGGCCGACCAGAAAGACGAACAGGCGCAATGCGTTGTTCTCCAGCTCGTCGTGCAAATCGCGCAACCATTCATAGTGAAGTTCATGCAAGTTTTGCGCTTCATCGGCAAACAGCACGACTCGGTCATCGCCTTTCTTGTCGGCGACCTGCCTCAGTTTGTGTAAGAGCCGCCCGCGCAAAGCGGCCTTGGAGGCGCCGTTTTGGGCCGGATGATTTGCGGCGTGGAGCAGCGCCGAGAAAAA
>NZ_CAXTGZ010000820.1:0-2206 GCF_964243625.1 uncultured Caballeronia sp. | reverse complement strand
TTTGGAACTGGCATCGGCGAATTTCTTGAAGTCGGCGGACGGGCCGCCCATGTAGGTCGGCGCGCCGAAGATGATGCCGTCGGCGGCGTCGAGCTCGGCCCAGCCGGCGTCGTCCAGATCGCCGACGGCCAGCAGTTTGGCGTCGGCGCCTGCATCGGTGGCACCTGCGAGGACGGCTTCGGCGGCTTTTTTCGTGTGACCATAGCCACTGTGATAAACGATGACGATTTTCGGCATGTCATTCCTTCTCTGCGACTCAACGTCGCGGGTTAAGCGGAAAGACCCAGTCTAGCAAGCCAAATTTCGGGCCGATTTGCGCACCTTGCAGAGGGTTTTGGTCACCGTCCGTAGGTCACCACGAGCTGCGCGCTGGACAGCGCCGTTGTGCGGATCTCGTGTTCGAACATGAGCGAGGGGCTGCTCTGGCGAAGGCGCAAGTCGGCGCTGTTGAGCGCGTAGACGGTGATGATGTATCTGTGTGGTTTGCCTTGCGGCGGACACGGTCCCGCATAGCCGTCGATGTCGAAATCATTGCGCGATTCGACCGCGCCGATCTTGCGCAGGAAGCCCGAGGCGCTTGCGTTTGACGGCAGTTTGACAACGCTTGCCGGGATCCCGGCGACAGCCCAGTGCCACCAGCCGCGCCCGGGTGCATCGGGATCGAAGATGGTTACCGCAAAGCTTTGGGTGTTGGCGGGCGCGTTGTGCCAGGAAAGCTGGGGGGAACGATTGCCGCCCTTGCAGTCGTTCTGATCGAAGACAAGGGAGAGCGGTGCTCGCTGATCTGCAACGATGTCGCTGCTTGTCAACGTGAATGGAACGGACGCAACAACTTCGGCGACTGCGTGCGGCGCATTTGATACCATCGCGGCGCAGAAAAACGGAAGCAGCAGTGAGCGGCGGGAGATTCGGAAACGAAAAACGCGGCAATCAGCGACGCGGTACACAGCACAAACCACAAGCCCGGTCCCCAAGCGCATGGTGCGAGTTCTCCTGTCTCGGGCGTGGCCAGAACTGGCGTTTCACCCTTTGTAACGATGTATTTTGTCTCAGAAATAGGATTAATGCTGCATTCAAGTTTAACATTGCGTGGGAAGGATAAAATTTTTCAAATGTTCGGCACACAACTCAGCAAGGGGCAACCAGTAGACTCGGGTTTCGCTGGGATTCCGATCTCCAGGCTGAAGGGGGTATGTAATGAACGCGGGCACACTGCCTATAATGCGCAAGGGATTTATCCATTTACGAGCGGGGGGTAAATAATGGGTCAACGGATAAAAGTCATTATCGCCGATGACCATCCTGTCATTCTGTTTGGCGCTGCGCAGGCATTACTGAAGTTTCCCGAAATCGAGGTGGTCGGGCAGGCGCGTCAATCCACGGAATTGATTCAGCTTTTGCAAAAGTCTCCGTGCGACGTGGTTGTGTCGGATCTTGCCATGCCGGGTGGCCAGTTCGGTGACGGCATGCCGCTCCTGGGTTATATCGGGCGACAATTTCCGACGGTGCGTATTGTTGTATTAACCATGCTGGAAAATCCCGCGCTGCTCAAACGCTTGCGTGAAGTGGGCGTCACGGCGGTAATCAACAAGTCAGACGATCTAAGTCACATTGGTCTCGCGATCGTGCATGTCATGCGCGGGCAGGAGTACATCGGACCCTCGGTGCGCATCGCCCTCGACAGCATGGGCTTGTCCGCGAGCGGTCAGCAACGCGACGTGGTGTTGTCCAAGCGCGAACTGGAAGTCGTGCGCTTATTTGTTTCGGGCATGACGATTACCGAAATTGCGGCGCAGTTGAAGCGCAGCATCAAAACAATCAGCACGCAAAAGAATACCGCCATGCGCAAACTCGGTATTGAAAGGGATTCGGAATTGTTTCAATATGCCCAAAGTAATGGTTTATTGAATTTGTCCGCGTATGTGGGCGATGGAAATCTCGACGATGAATTTCGCGCAGACATCGATTAACTGTTAAGTTTTTTGAAATGAAAATCCGCTCGTTGATGAAACGCGCGGATTTTTTATTTCATTGACGGTATGAAAATTACGGATTATTTCGGTGTTGCCATTACCCCGCCGTGCGCCGCCGACCAATCGGCCGGGGCGTGTAAAAATTGTTCAACTTCATCCAGCGTCTTTGTCTCAAAATAACCCGCCTCTTTGGCGACCCGTAATACGTCCCACCAAGTCGCAAGCGCGTGCAA
>NZ_CAXTGZ010000819.1:0-2216 GCF_964243625.1 uncultured Caballeronia sp. | reverse complement strand
CCGGTCGATCCGTCGCGGGTGCCTTCGCGCATGCTGGCGATGGTTGCGCTCGGCGTCGCGCTGCTGCTCGGCATGGGCTATCTTCTGCTGCGTTTCGAAGGCGATAGCCGCGATCTTGCAAAGCTCGCGAGCGCGACGATCCAGATCTCGGCCGTGCCGCTGCGGTTTGCCGCGGCGCAAGCGCGGCTTGCGTTAATCGGATTGGCGGCGCGCGCGTGGGGAATGGACGCCGCGGATGCCGCGCTTCTGCGTACCGACAATGGCTGCGTCATCGCACCTGATGGCACCCGCCTCAGCTTCGGCGCATTGCTTCGAGGGGAGCGCCTGACGCTCGCGCTCGATAACACCACTGCGGTGAAAGATCCGTCGACATACCGCATTGTCGGACGCTCGACGCCGCGCGTCGATCTGCCCGCGAAAGCAACGGGCGCGCTCACGTTCGTGCACGATATGCGCGTGCCCGGCATGCTGCACGGGCGTGTGGTGCGGCCGCCGTATGCGGGACATGATTGCGGCGAGTTCATCGGCAAGATGCTGATCGATGTGGACCGGTCGTCCGTGGAAGCCATGCCCGGCGTGCGCGGCGTTGTGGTGATCGGCGACTTCGTTGGCGTGGTCGCCGAACGCGAGGAACAGGCCATTCGCGCCGCCCGCGCGCTGCGCGTCAGATGGCGGCCGATGCCAACGCTGCCGTCTCTCGATAACCCCGCGAAGGCCATATCGAACGCGCCTGCAAAGCGGCGCTTGCTGCTCGAAGAAGGCGATGTGGCATCCGTTCAGGGCAAGCCCAATACCACGACCCTGACACGCACTTATGTATGGCCCTACCAGATGCATGCATCGATAGGACCGTCCTGCGCCCTCGCCGATTACTGCGATGACCACATCACCGTGTGGTCAGGAACGCAGAACCCGCAAAGCTTGCGCTTCGACCTGTCGCGACTCGTGGAACGCGCGGAAGGTGCCATCGATATCGTGCGCATGGAAGCCTCCGGATGCTACGGCCGCAACTGCGCCGATGACGTGGCCGGCGACGCCCTGTTGCTTTCGCGTGCGATGCGCCGCCCGGTGCGCGTGCAGTTGTCTCGTGCCGATGAGCATCAGTGGGAGCCCAAGGGAACCGCGCAAGTGGTGGACGTGACCGGCACTGTCTCGGACAGCGGCGAGACGCTTGCGTATGAGTTCGCGTCGCGGTATCCATCGAACGATGCGCCGCTGCTTGCATTGCTGCTCACGGGCGCGTTGCCGGCCGAGCCGCGCGTCTTCGAAATGGGCGATCGCACGGCGGTTTCGCCGTACACGTTCGAGCATCGGCGGTTTGTGTGCAACGACATGGCGCCACTCATCAGGGCGTCGTGGTTCCGGGGGGTATCGGCGTTGCCGAACTCGTTTGCGCATGATGTGTTCATCGATGAACTCGCCGTCGAGACCGGCGCCGATCCGCTCGAATTCCGGCTGCGGCATTTGCAGGACGAACGCGCGAGGGAGTTGCTGGAAGCAGTGGCCACGCGTGCGGGCTGGCAACGTCGCGTAAAACTTGACGATCCGAACGCGCGCGTCCTGCAAGGACATGGCGTGGCGTATGCGCGTTATGTTCATAGCCGCTTTCCAGGGTTTGGGGCGGCATGGTCGGCCTGGATCGTCGATCTGGAGGTGGATCGTGTGACCGGCGAAATTCGTCTGAAGCGCGTGACCGTTGGTCAGGATACCGGCACGGTGGTCAATCCCGACGGCGTGCGTCATCAGATCCACGGCAATGTGATTCAGACGATCAGCCGTGTATTGAAGGAGCGTGTTCGCTTCACCGATGGTCTCGTCGCGAGTCGCGAATGGGGCAGTTATCCAATCCTGACCTTCCCGGAATTACCGTTGATCGATGTGGTGCAAATGGAACGGCAAGGGGAACCGCCGCTGGGGTCGGGCGAGTCGGCTTCGTTGCCCGGGGCGGCGGCTATTGCCAATGCGCTTTTCGATGCCACCGGCGTCAGGTTCCGGGAAGCGCCGTTCACGGCCGATGTGGTGCGGGCTGCGTTGCAAGCGTCTTTGACGCCAGTGCTTTAATTATCTTCCGCCCGCGTCATCGCCCGCAACAGATAGACGATCGCGACACGTTCAGCGGGGTTCAATCCGCCGAACGTCTGCTCGCTGACCTGCTTGGCAAACGGAATGCTCTGATCAATCAGCGCGAGGCCTTCGGGCGTAGTGCGAACAAGAAG
>NZ_CAXTGZ010000818.1:0-2223 GCF_964243625.1 uncultured Caballeronia sp. | reverse complement strand
TTGATCGAAGAGCTGTTCCCGCGCCGCGGTCAACGCCTGGATTCCAATGCCGCCACGGTCCTCCAGGCGCATCACGAAGCCTTCTGAATGGCCCATGCCGGGCACGGCCGGCGGCATCTGCGCCGAGACCGTTGCGTCCATGATGCCCGCGAGCGAGCGGTTCAATTTGTCGCGCAGCGCGCCTGCATCGATATCCCGCGCGGACCAGTCCTTCAGGTCCACGAAACACATTGCCACGTTCTGGCCGCTGCCCTGGAAGCTCCAGCCAACGACGCTCGTGATATTCGATACCGCCGGTTCGCGTCGAAGAATGGCTTCCGTTTGTTCGATAGCGGCGAGCGTGCGCGCCTGCGTGGCGCCGGCCGGCAATTGCACCATGACCTGGAGCTGGGCCTGGTCTTCCTGTGGCAGGAAACCATTGGGCATATGCATATAAAGCAGCGCGCACGCCCCGGCGAGCACGAGATACACCACGAACATGGAACCTGCCCGACGCAACACGCGTGCGACGAGGCCGCTGTATTTGCGCGAGGTCCAGTCGAACATAGCGGGAAAGCCGCGTGAACTGTGCTTACCGTGAGCACCATGTCCTGGCGCGTCGCGCGGCGGCGCCTTTAGCAAGTTCGCGCACAACGCGGGCGTAAGCGAGAGCGCGGTGAACGCGGAGACGAGGATCGACGCAATCATTGCCACCGTGAATTGCCGATAGATCCCGCCTACGCTGCCCGGGAAAAAGGCCATCGGTACGAACACGGCAGTAAGCACCGCCGTGATGCCGACAATCGCGCTGCCCATCTGTTTCATCGCGCGGCGCGTGGCGGCCTTGGGTGCAAGACCTTCCTCACGCATCACGCGATCGACGTTTTCGACGACCACGATCGCGTCATCGACAAGAATGCCGATTGCAAGCACCAGCGCGAACATGGTGAAGACGTTGATGGACATGCCGAGCGCGTAGAGCGCGAGCAGCGCGCCGGTGAGCGCGACCGGAATCACGACGGTCGGCACGAGCGCATACCGCAAGTCGCGCAGGAACAGCCACATGACGAGGAACACGAGCAGCACGGCTTCGAGCAAGGTCAGCGCCACTTCGTGCAGCGCGACGTGGACGAACCTGGAGGTATCGAAGGGGATCACGACTGCCACGCCCGGCGGCAAGCTGCGCGACAGTTCAGCGAGCTTCGCGCGAATCGCATCCGACGTTTCGATGGCGTTGCCTTGCGGCGAGAGCTTGATCCCGACCGTTGCCGATGGTTTGCCGTTCAGCCGTGAAAACGACGCGTAACTATCGCGGCCCACCTCTACACGCGCCACGTCTTTCAGCCGGACCGCCGATCCATCCGGCCGCGCCTTCAGCACGATCTCACCGAATTCCTGCGGCGAGATCAACTGGCCGCGCACGGTCACCGTCGCCGTCAGTTGCTGCCCCTCGACGAACGGCACGTCGCCGAGCGTGCCGGCTGTCACCGTCGAGTTTTGCGTGGCGATGGCCTGCGTCACGTCGGCGGCGGCGAGGTTGTACTCGCGCAGTTTCATCGGATCGATCCAGACGCGCAGCGCCTCGCCCGCGTCCCACAAATCGGCGGCGCCGACGCCCGGCGCGCGCTTCAGGTCGCGCAGCATGTAGCGGTTCACGTAGTCGCTCAGCACCACTGAATCGCGCTTGCCATCGGTGGAGGTGAGCGCCACGAGCATCAGGAAGGTGCCCGTGGACTTGAACACGCTGATGCCTTGCTGGACGACCTGCTGCGGCAGCCGCGATTCGATCTGCTTCATGCGGTTCTGGACATCGACCATGGCGATGTCCGGGTTCGTTCCCGCCGAGAACGTGGCGGCAATCTCGAGTTCGCCGATGCTGTCGCTCGTGGTTTCGTAGTACTGCAGGCCTTCGGCGCCATCGAGACTTTCTTCGATCACGCTCGCGACCGTGTTGTCGACGCTTTCCGGCGCGGCTCCCGGATACATGGCCGAGATCACGATGCGCGGCGGCGTCAGCCGCGGGTATTGCGCGACGGGCAGGAAGGGCGTGACGAGCGCGCCCGCCACGAAAATGGCAAGCGCGACGATCCATGCAAATACCGGACGATCGATAAAGAAAGACGACACGCAGGTCCTGACGATTTAACGGGGTTGATCCGGGCTTTTTTCTGGAAAAGCGTCTGCGAGGCGCGGATGCGCAAGCAGCGGAGCCGACGGAAAATCGATCTTAGAAATATAAAAAGA
>NZ_CAXTGZ010000817.1:0-2224 GCF_964243625.1 uncultured Caballeronia sp. | reverse complement strand
CAAACCGCAGCAGTTTAATGTCCGAGCGAAAAAATCGTAGCTCACACGCATGGTTGGGACTTGCATATTCATTCTGAATATATGTTCAAGAAATCCTGCATCGATCATGCGATGCTATCGCTACGTTGTTATACCTCATGCAATATTGGAGTCAATTTTGACAATACATAGATTGTGCATGTCCGATTGCGTGGTGCTAAAAAATCCCGGGAAAAATTCCGTTCAAATTGTGTGGCCCGAGAACGCCCCGGATGCAATGGCCACCATAACCAGGGTTACAATGGAACCAGGAGCCGTTTCGGAGCGGCACGCCCACACGTCGTCTGAGCAAATTTGGATTGTGGAGCGGGGTGAGGCACTGCTACTCTTGGCCGCCGCAAGACAGGAGATTGTCAGGCAAGGCGACATCATCCGCACGCCTGCCGGTGAGGTCCACGGGATCGAGAACACCGGCGCTGAAGTCTTTGTTTACCTTGCAGTCACTTGCCCTCCGGAAAATATGGCTACCTTCTATAAATCGCGAGAAGAAATAACGGGCCAAAAGTCACCAGTGGGTTCTCGAGTGGTCGACGCCCCCTCCCTCCGCAGTCTCAGGAGTACGTAGGTTGACGGATCATGCTATTCGATTTGCCTTCGGAGCAAATTTGCCGTACGACAAGCTCTCCGAGATCGACCCGCGTAACGGCAGCGTTTCACCTTAATGCGTTGGGGTTGGTGTCGCTCGAAAGAAGGTTCTGTCGCATTAACGATGCACGTTAAGATTTGGGTGCGCGACCTTTGCTTAGGCCGCGATGCAGAAGACAGTAATACTACGAAAGGCCCTTGCTGATGGCATTGTCAAGGTTCTAAAGCGGTCTTCATTATCCGCTGGATGTAAAGCTGCTGTGCGTGCGGTGGTACGTAGCCTACTCGCTCAGTCTTTGTGATCTTGAAGAAATGATGGCCGAGCGCGCCATCGGCGTCGATCATTCAACGGTGAAGCGGTGGGTCATCAAGCTGGTTCGTTGTTCCAAAAAAGCCTTTCGCCGCCACAAGCGCCTAGTGGGCAAAAGCTGGCGCATGGATGAGACGTGTATCAAGGTCAAAGGTTCGTGGCAGTACTTGTATCGCGCTGTAGACAAGGCGGGTAACACCATCGACTTTCTGCTCGAGCCAAGCGCGACAAGGTCGCTGCTCGACGGTTTTTCGAAAAGGAAATTGGACAGAACGGTGCGCCGGAGACAGTGACCGTCGACAAGAGCGGTTCCAGTCTGGCCTCGCTGCATGCGGTAATGCTGAGCGCGAGACACCCATCAAGATTCGGCAGGTCAAGTATTCGAACAACATCGTGGAGCTAGACCATCGAGCTATCATACGCCCAACAAGACGGATGCGCGGCGTCAAGGACTTGGACTGCATAGCAATCTCATCCGCTCAATCCTCTCGCATTGCCGCGACAGAACCTGAATCATGGTTCGTCACTGCGAAACAGCTTTCTTGATCGAGCCTGCGACCGCATGATTACTACGGTAGCAGATTTCCTTGCGCATAGCTTCAATCAGAAACGATGCCTCATCCCGATTCGTAGGGCGATTTGATGATTGTTCGAAGACGGTGTCTGCCCTGTGATGGTGGCGACCGCGGGCTGAGCAAGCGAATCCGTGCCATTCGCGTGTTGATAGACCACGATTGCATAGAGATCAGTGCGCTTCGACAAGAAGTAGTCGGCTCCGGTCGACGCCTGATGATAGGTCGCGCCTGCGATACCACCTGACCTGGTTGAGTGCGTATAGTTGTAAGCTACTCCAGCGAGAAATGCGAGAGTAATCTGGTATTTAAAATTTGCTTCTGCATTATTGAAGGTTGCTGTACCGGAATAACCGAAAGGGTTCGGCCCGGACGATCCGGAACTTCCTAACCCACGGAATTGGGTGTTCGAATAGGTCGCGCCCAAAGTGGCGGCGCCTAGCTGGTACGCGGCCCCCGCCGCAATGATTTGCGTAGTACTAGCTGACGCATAACCCGCAATGGCAGGGTTGGAGACCGGCGTGGTTGCGCTTCCGAGCGAGCCGATATTGTTGCTCGTGAGAGTCGTCCCAGCTGAGGGAATGCTGCCGTAGAAAGAAAAGTTCGGATTCCTTGCGTTGATGTAACCCAGGCCAAGGGAAACTGGTCCTGGTATATAGCCTGCACCTAGTGACCATATCTGATCCTTCCCAACGCTACCCGGCGCACCGCCCAAACT
>NZ_CAXTGZ010000816.1:0-2235 GCF_964243625.1 uncultured Caballeronia sp. | reverse complement strand
TCAGATAAAGCAAAGGGGCCGTTCCTGGTTGGGAACGGCCTCTTTTTTATTCCGATGGTTTCACTCGACCAGCGTCACGATCTCCACCTTCACCTCGCCGCTTTCGATGACCATGATCCCAAGCGTTATCGGCAATTTGAAGCGGCGTGGTCCGGCGCTCCCGGGGTTGACGAAGAGCGTCGCACCGCGACGCTCAACCAGCGGCTTGTGCGAATGGCCCGTGATGACCACATCGATACCGTCGAGCCGTCGCGGGACATCCGCTATATCGTGCACGACATGAATCGATGTCTCGCCCAAACGCACCGTCACCGCTTCGGGAAGGTCATCGATCTGCACGCCCGAATCATTGTTGCCGCGAACTGCGGTGACGGGTGCAAGCGCGTTGAGCGCGTCCAGCACGGCGGGGTTGCAGATGTCGCCTGCATGAAGGATGTGCTCGCAGCCTCGCAGCGCGTGAAGCGCTTCGGGGCGCACGAGGTTGTGGGTATCGGAGATTACGCCGATGCGTATCGCATTTGATGACATGGGCTTCGCTCTCAGGACTTCATGCCCGAAGCGTAGCACCGTTCATGCTGGCAGGAGCCGCTCTTACGGCTCCTCGGTCATCAGCACTTTTTCCACACGGCGATCGGGCACGAGCCAGACGACAGCGACGATCGCGTACAGGGCGGCAGCGATCCAGGGTTCCCAGAAGGACGCGGCAATCGCGATGAGGTAGAGGACCACCGAGAGCTTGCCTTTGAAGTCCGCCCCGATCGCACGCTCGAGCATGGAGTTGGCGCCGTGCAAGCCGATCAGCGTGCGCGTGAGGATATACCACGCGACTGCCGTCATGAAGAGATCGAAGCCGTAGAGTGCGGTCGGCCAGGACGCAAGGTGGTTTTCACCCATCCAGTTGGTAGTGAATGGAAACAGCGACAACCAGAACAACACGTGCAGGTTTGCCCACAGCACGCTGCCGTTGACGCGTTTTGCCGCATGCATCAGGTGATGATGATTGTTCCAGTAGATCCCGACGTAGACGAAGCTCAGGACGTAAGCGCAGAAAACAGGGATCAACGTGCCCAGCGCGGCAAGGTCGGCGCCGTGCGGCACCTTGAGTTCCAGCACCATGATCGTGATGATGATGGCGATCACGCCGTCGCTGAACGCTTCGATCCGGTTCGTACCCATCTTCGCCCTCTCCCGTTACACGACTTGAACCGACCTGGACACGCAGCATGGCTGCATGGCGCCGCAACTGCGCGCTGCAAATTATGCGTGAGCGGCACAGTGTTGTCGATTTGGTGTGAACGAGGGAAAGGTGGGGGTATTTATCCAGGCATCGATGTATGAAGCCACTGAAGCAACTGCAAGCCGGCACCGGCCGCTATGATCGACAATCCGATCCCGAGCCGCGTACGCTCGCGCCATGCGCCGATAGAAACGTTTTTCATGATCGTCTCCTGAAATCTTTTAAGCTATCCAATGACCGAAGAAGCGCCGGGTTCCGCATGACCCCACATGCGAGAACCGGCGCCGCCCGCTTCACCCACCCCAAGTTCTTTAACGCTCAGACGAACGCGCTGCTCATGTGCAGCGTGCCGTTCACACCGGCCGGGAAGAACCCGCCCTGCGTCACTGCACCCTTGTTCAGGTACACGATGTTCAGGACATCGTCATAACTGCGGCTGAATGCAAGACCGTTGGCATCGAGCGGTACGATGTTCGAGCTTCCGGCCGTTGCGCCGGTGATGCCCTGGTCTACATCTGTCGAGCTATCGAGCGAATCGCGGGCATCGGAGATCTGCTGCACGGTCGTATAGATAGAAGGCGTCGTCATGCCGCGCGAAAACAGCACGGTGCGAACCAGACCGGCGTGATAAGCCTCGGCAGCGAGAATGCCGGCTGCCGCTTCCAGGTACGTTTTGTTCGTGATCAGCGGCGACGCGCCCTTGTACGCTGTTACGCCGACATCTTCAAAGATGAACGCGCCAATCAGGAAGTTCGTCGGGCTCGAGTACGGATTGAAGACCTGGCCCGGGCCGATCACGCCGGCTGCTTGCGCCGCGATTGAGAATGCCCCCGTCGCGCTCGTGCCGCCTACGTCAAGCGCCGGCATTGCAACCGCGGAGGCGCCAAGTGCCGTGCGCAAAAAGGTAACGTGCTCGAGTTCGTCACGCGCGATTTCAGCAGCGTATGCGCCGACCAGCGGGTCGCCGGTGAAGTCGACCTTTTGCCCCGGAATGACGG
>NZ_CAXTGZ010000815.1:0-2237 GCF_964243625.1 uncultured Caballeronia sp. | reverse complement strand
TAGAATGAACTCTTATTTGGAAGAGCTTATCCGCCTGATGCCGGAACAATCCTACTGGGCCCATAGGCGCTTTGATACCCGACCGGCAAAGAGACCCGGCCAAAGCGCCGTCTATTATGGGGTGCCAACATTCACGTAGTGAGTCCGGAGCACACTTGATGAAGTTGACGTCAATACATAGGGATTGGGTTGTTGACATGACGCCAGATGCGTTGCCCGACGGCTTCTCGGCCAGCGCTTGGGTTCAGCGGGAGGCTGGTGAAGGCGAGACACAAGGCGAGAATTTCATTTTCTCCGACCTTGGAAATTATGCTACTCAAAGTGAGGCGGTGCACCGGGGCGAAGCGTGGGCCATTCGATGGATAGACGAGAACGATTTTTAATAGTTCACATTCGGCGAAAGAAAGTTTCGTTGGCAATAAACCTTCAAGTCGAGCGGCCAAATTTGGCGCTAGGAAACTGTGATCGTGCCACAGCGAATGAGGTGCATGAATAACACCTCAGTAGCATTGCGTCCGTTCTTGGCTGAGCCGAACAGTGCCGATTCAGAATGTTAATTCCTTGTCACGCAACCATAGCCGATGGTTGGACCCTGGATTCGTTTCAACGGTATCCCAAAACCCAAAACAGGTCTATAAAAGATTTCGCCATTAACGTAAATTCGCTCAACCTCGTCGAGGCTGATGTCGTCTCGGCGCTGGTCGTAAAGCTGAGTCGTGCGCGTTGACGCGTGATTGGCCATCGCTGCGGCGTTCTCAAGCGTTCCGCCGTTTTTAGGTAGACAGTGATGCCGGTCGCTCGAAACGTGTGGTTGCCAATCTTGGTGTCGATGCCGGCTGCGATCGCGCGACGCCGTACCATCGCGTGGACATTGGCTTGGGGAAGGGCAAGCGCAGCCAGAGCCGCCGATTTTGCACGTACACATCTTCAACGCGCATCGTGATGGCAGCGCCCACGCGTGCGAACGAAAACACCATCAACGCAATCAACGCCCGATCCCGCAACCCGATTGGCGTCGAGACATCAATACTGTCGAGCAACTGCCGCGCATCGGTCGCATCGAGCACGGTCGTTTTGCCCTGGCGTGCGCTATGACTGGGTCCGCGCACGGACGCGGTCGGATTGTGCGGCACCACTTGACCGATGACGAGCCAGTCAAACAGGTGACGAATCGCCGCTAAGCAAAGCTTGACCGTGGGCGCCGACGAGGTCTGCGTCTGCAGCTCGATCCAGGTGGTTACAAGCAGCGGTTGCACGGCGGTGATTGAGGTCACGCCGACCTGCGAGCACCAAGTCAGGAATTCGCCCACCGCATGCGCATACGCTCGTCGCGTGTTTGGGTTGCGGATGGTCAATGCGAAGAACTCAAGGAACCGGATGCCAGCGCGTTCGCCGGCATTAATCACCAGAGTGGGCAGCGGCCCCGATGATCGAACCGCGAGCGCGGCGTCAGACATGATCGGTCGCGAGCGTTTCGTGCCGTTCCGTGACCGCCATCGTCAGATTTAACAGCCCATACAGTTCGCTCGCACTGGTCGCCTCAACTTCAACGTCGCCCATTCTTAGGCGCAACGTCCGCCCGGCTCGACCTTGCAGCCAGGCGCGGGTCGCCGCGGTGAGCGTGGACCCGGCGACCGGCGTGCACGGGACCATGAATTCTCCAACGATGCCGTCACCCACATCCGCACGGTCGGTTGTGAAGGTGACCGCGTTTATCTTGCCGCCCTCAGCACGGGCGAGGCTATAGAACTGCCGCAACTCGGCCTGGTATCCCGGACTGAAGGACGCCTCATCGTCGGGTGCGCGCACCAGGGTCAAACGCAGGGTGTCCGAGGTCGGCATGGCGGCTCCGTCTAGATGTGATAAAGGACATTATCGTATTTACCGAACCGCGAAGAGTGCACATTATCACTGACCCAGACGAGCCCGGCTTTCGCTCGAATTGCTTGCCGCAATATTGATAATAGGGACAAATATCGTAATCAATCTGCCCCAAATTCACTGTTTTTTACAACTCCAAATAGACCTTCAATGCGTGAGACTTGCTCGTCGCCAAAGCAAAATGCAATCTGCATAGCTTGCGAGTACATTGATTGACGTTCCCTAGGGGAATTCGTTACAGCAAGGGCTTGTCGATAAAAAGATTCTGAGTCGTCAAAATTTCCTAAGACAAAGTGCGCCTCACCTCTCGTTGCCAAACACCACCTGTCAGATTGCGCCGCTTGATCGCAATACTC
>NZ_CAXTGZ010000814.1:0-2239 GCF_964243625.1 uncultured Caballeronia sp. | reverse complement strand
CACATAACCGCGCTTTGATGGTAAAAGAAGGTGACGCGGTGACAAAAGGGCAGAAGATCGCCGAGATGGGCAGCAGCGATTCGGACCGTGTGATGTTGCATTTCGAAGTTCGCCGGCAGGGCAAACCTGTCGACCCTCTGACGTATTTGCCGCCGCAATAAGCGAAATCATCATGCCTAAATCGAAGCGCCATCCGCCGCAAGCCGAGACTGATTTAATCAGACCCACGCAGACAACGGTGGAAGACGGCGCTTCGAACCACGCTGACGAGTCGGAATCCGAAGCGGCTGAAGCCGAGCTGGATAGCGACGAAGACAACGGATCTAACCGCAAGGAAGCAGCGGAGGGCGCAAACGATACCGTGCCCGACGTTGACGACTTCAAATCGATCCTGCAGGCGGAACTCACTGCCGACACCATCCAGCATTACCTGAATCGCATCAGCGTCAAGCCGCTCTTGACGGTCGAAGAAGAGCAGCGTTATTCGCGGCTTGCGAAAGCCGGCGAGTTCGAGGCGCGGCAGGTGATGATCGAACGCAATTTGCGGCTGGTGGTCAGCATCGCGAAGGGTTATCTGAATCGGGGCGTCCCGTTGCTCGACTTGATCGAGGAAGGTAATCTCGGCCTGATGCACGCCATCGAAAAATTCGATCCCACGCGCGGTTTCCGGTTTTCTACGTATGCCACGTGGTGGATTCGCCAGAGCATCGAGCGCGCGATCATGAATCAGGCGCGTACGGTGCGTTTGCCGGTGCATGTGATTCGCGAGCTCAATCAGGTGCTGCGCGCGAAACGTCATCTCGAGAAAAGCTCGGCGAATTCCACTGCGGCAATCGCGCCGGACAGGCGCGACGCAAGCATTGACGACATCGCGCATCTCACCGGGAAGACGCCTGAAGAAGTTACCGACATCCTCGCGCTGAACGAACACACAGCGTCGCTGGACGCGCCGCTCGATCTGGACCCGGCAAGCAGTTTGCTGGACCTTCTTTCCGACGACGCCAGCCAGTCGCCCGATTCCGAAGTTCAGCATCGTGAACTGGAAACGCTGACCAAGCTCTGGCTTTCGCGTCTCTCCGACAAACACCGGCACGTCATCGAGCGACGTTTTGGCCTGAACCACATCGAGCCGGCCACGCTCGAAGAACTCGCCGACGAAATGGGCCTGACGCGCGAACGCGTACGCCAGATCCAGCAAGAAGCGCTAGTGCGGCTAAAGCGATTTTTTGCATCGAACGGTGTGCGCAAAGACGCTGTTCTCTAGCCTTTCGCAATCCGGGCGGCGGCCCGGTCAGCGCTTTCCTTAAAAACGCAGCATCCAATAAAGCAATGACACCCATTCTCGTTTTCGATATCGAGACGATTCCCGATGTCGACGGCATTCGCCGTCTCGAAGATCTCTCCGCCACGCTCACCGACGCCGAAGTCGCCGAGCACGCATTCGCCGCGCGCCGGGAGCGTGTGGGCAACGACTTCCTGCCGCACCATCTGCAGCGCATCGCCGCCATTTCGTGCGTGTTTCGTGATAACACGGGATTTCGCGTGCGCTCGCTCGGTACTACGACGGACACCGAAGCCACGCTGATCCAGTCGTTCTTTCGCGTGATCGAGAAGTACACGCCACAACTGGTTTCGTGGAACGGCGGCGGTTTCGATCTGCCGGTATTGCACTATCGCGCGATGATCCACGGCGTAGCGGCTTCGCGGTACTGGGACCTCGGAAACGATGACCGCGAATTCCGCTACAACAACTACATCAGCCGCTATCACGCGCGTCACACCGACCTCATGGACGTGCTCGCGATGTACCAGGCCCGCGCGAACGCTCCGCTCGATGCGCTGGCTAAGCTCTGCGGCTTTCCGGGGAAACTCGGCATGGACGGTGGCAAGGTCTGGCAGGCGTTCTCGGAGGGACGACTCGAAGAAATCCGCAATTACTGCGAGACCGACGTGGTCAATACGTACCTGATGTATTGCCGGTTCCAGTTGATGCGCGGCGGTTTTTCGCAGGAAGAATATGCGGATGAAATCAACGTCGTGAAGAACGCCCTTGCGCTCGAGCCGGCGCCGCACTGGGCGGAATATCTCGCGGCGTTCGGTCAATAAACCTCCCGCAGCATCAGGCGAGTGCCGTACCCGCATCGTTTACAATCCTGCCCTTCGACGTCAGTCCCCATCGCAGTTCAAATATCAGTCAGGAAGTCCGCAGGTGCCTCGCGCTCGTAAAAAATCCAATCGC
>NZ_CAXTGZ010000813.1:0-2240 GCF_964243625.1 uncultured Caballeronia sp. | reverse complement strand
CCCGGCAACGGTGCCGCCTTTGCAATACGACAATGCGAGCTTCGCGTCGTCGACCTGGCGCTTGCCGGCCTGACCGGTGAGTTGCCAGTACATCTCGCACACCTGCGCCACGCCGGTCGCGCCGACTGGATGTCCACGCGACAGCAGGCCACCGCTCGGGTTGACCGGCAGTTCGCCACCCAGCGAGGTCCGGCCGCTTTCGGTCCAGCGGCCGCCTTCTCCAGGTGGAATGAGCCCGAGCCCCTCCATTCGCACAATTTCCGCGATCGTGAAGCAATCGTGCATCTCGACGAAGTCGATGTCCGCCGGGTCGATATTAGCCATTGCATAAACCTGTTCCCCGGCGCGTTTTGACACGTCCTCCTCGTTGAGGTCATACAGCCCTGTGCGCAAGGTGCCGCTCACCAACCCGATGCCAAGCACTTCCGGCCGACGCCCATCGATGCCGAGCCGCTTCAATCCGGCCGCGCTGCAGACCACCGCCGCCGCTGCGCCGTCGCTGATTGGGCTGCAGTCGAGCACGCCTAACGGATCAGCCACGGGCCGCGCCGCTAGCACCTCCTCGAGCGAGACAGGCCGCTGGTACTGCGCGAATGGATTGTGTTGCGAATGGTTGTGATTCTTCACAGCAACCATTGCGATCTGCTCGCGCGTCGCACCGTGATCGACCATGTACCGGCGCGCGCTCATCGCGTGTCCCGCGGTCATGACGAACCCCTGCATGGCGTCCAGATCCGACGCGTCCGGTGTCACCCCGCCCTTCACGCGGTCGGTCATCTTTTCTGCACCGATGACAAGCACGACGTCATAAAGGCCCGCGCGAATTGCCATCCAGGCCTCGCGCAGCGCAGTCGCGCCGCTTGCGCAGTAGTTCTCGTGATTGCTCACCGGCAACCCGGCGAGACCAAGCTCCGTGGCCACGCGCTGGCCCGCAACCGGGCCGCCGAAAACGTGACCGACATACACAGCCTCGATTTGCTGGCGCGAAGCGCCGGCATCCTGCATGGCAACTCTCGCCGCGCCTACGGCAAGCTTCTCGAATGTCACGTTGGCGTCGTACTTGCCGAAACGGACCATACCCACACCGGCGATATGCGTTGAACTCATTGCTTTACCTCCTTTGAATCGGCATCCGGCGCAAAGGCATAGCCCACCACTGAAACACCGTGAGATTTACCCACTTCACGAAGCACCAGTCTCACCCGCATGCCAATGCTGACGCGGTCTACCGGAACGTCGAGTTGCGCGAGCACGCGAACGTTATCGTCAAGGTCGACATAGCCGAGCACGTACGGTGTCGGCCGGCCCCCTGGCGCCTGGTACACCACCGTGTAAGTGAAAACCGAGCCGTGACGCGCTAACGGACAGTTCTGGCGCGGCCCATCGGCGAGGCAACCCGGACAAAAGTCCCGCGCCGGAAATGTGCTCGTTCTACACACAGCGCAGGTCGACCCGAGCAGCGTTGGTGGGTCGACCTGAAACAGGCCTTCGCGGATCGGGGCGTATGGCAGAGGTAGAGACAGCCTAAGTTCGGTATCAACAGTCATCGCGTGACTCTCCAGAAAGGAAAAAGGGTTCTTGGACGCCCGTGACCCGGTCGGCCAAAGCGACGATGCGGGCAGCGCGTTTGATAATCGGCAGGTCAATCATCTGGCCGTTCACCTTGACGGCGGCACCGTCGGCGCGCCCGGCGGCGGCCAACGTCTCACGCGCCCAAGCCACCTCCTCGTCCGACGGCCGGAAAACGCGGTTCACGATATCGATTTGCCGCGGATGAATACAAAGCTTGCCGCCGAAACCCATACGTCCGGCTGCTTGCGTCTCCTGCTCGAGCAAGCCGGAGTTGTCGATCGCTGCAGTCACTCCATCGACCGGTTGCGGCAGATTGGCAATCCGGGAGGCCAGTACCAGTCGCGAGCGGGCATACAGGAGGGCGTCCGTATCCAACGAGACGCATGCGTCCAACGCGAAGTCGATGGAGCCGAAGGCGAGACGCCTCACATTTGGCGCTCGCGCGACATCGAGCGCGCACCAGATTCCAGCGGTCGATTCCACCAACGCTGTAATCGATACGGCATCGCCGAGCTGTTGCGCCACGCTTGCTATCTTGTCCGGGTCCTCCGACTTCGGCAACATGATGTCACGCACTCCGAGCGCTTTCACCGCATGAATATCGGCCTCGTGCCACTCGGTACCGGCTGCATTGACGCGCACCATCACCCGATCCCGCGGAAACTGAG
>NZ_CAXTGZ010000812.1:0-2250 GCF_964243625.1 uncultured Caballeronia sp. | reverse complement strand
GGGTTCGCCGGCGTAGCGACGGTAACGCCGCTCCTGCTCCTGGTTTAGGAAGGAGACGGGCAAGGGTGGTCTTTGCGGGCGAGGCTGGGGTTAACCAAAACCGTCAAGCAGGAGCATCAACCGTTTTGGCAAGTTCGCGGTAGAGGGTGGTGCGATGCACCCTGAAAAGCTGGGCGACATCGCGCACTGCCTGACCTTCCTCAATCAACCGACGACCGAGCGCCACCTGGTCGGGTGCAAGTGCCGGCGGGCGACCAAATCGTACTCCTTTCTGCTGCGCGGCGATTCGTCCGGCACTGGTGCGGCCAAGGATCAGCGCGCGCTCGAACTCGGCGATGCCGGCAAACACGGTCAGCACCATGCGACCGGCCGGGCTCGTTGTGTCCGCCCACGGCTCGGCGAGGCTACGCAGGCCGGCACCGGCATCACGAAGCCGCTCAGCCGAGTCCAGCAGGTCACGAGTGGAGCGAGCAAGGCGGTCAAGCCGTGTGACAACGAGCACATCCTGGTCGCGCACCTGGTCAAGCAATCGCGCCAACTCGGGACGGTTGCGCTGAGCACCGGAAAGCTTCTCCTCATAGACGCGACGGCAACCCACCTCTCGCAACGCGCGGCGCTGAAGGGCAAGGTCCTGGTCGTCGGTACTAACGCGCGCATAGCCCAGGAGCATGGAATTGTCGCAAAAGTTGTCGAGAAAGCTCTGGCTTATGCAACCGATATTTGCAACAACGAAATGCTAGGTTTGTCTCAGGCACCTCGCTTGTCGTAGGAGTTCGGAGTTTCGCGACATCGCCCAAAGCACGGTCTTGTCACGTATAGCGATACTCGCTGCCGTGATTGCTCTCACAGCTCTGGCTTCGTTCGGGGCCGCCAAGTCGCAGCCGACTGCGACTGAGTCTTGTGAGGGCGAGCTGCGCTGCATGGCACAGACCTCGGTGCGGGAGGATTGTGGGAGTTCCGATGCTGAAGCGGTAACTGATTTGGCTGCACTGGGTCTCATTGGTGAAGCCGAGGAGGCGGTGAACAGACCGCTCTGCGCCTCTGCCGCTGGGCACAGAGCAAAAATGGAGCGAGCCGTAATCTTCGGTAGGCTCGCTGTAGCTCGAAAGCTTTCTGGTCGGGACGTTAGAGACTCATCCCTCGTGGAAGCAATCACAGTCTCCCGTGAAGCACGCACACCGACGACCTATCAGTTTGGATTGGTCGCGGCTCATGACTTTGACTTCGAGTACGTGACGTGTGATCTAGCGAATGACTTCATTCGCCTTGCAAAGCCGGATGATGGCAGGAAGCTAGTCGAGGCAACGCGGGATGTGCCTACGTATTTTTCAGCTTCCTGCCTTGGAAAGCTTGCTGGAACGCTCGACCAACTTGGCAAACCAAACGAAGCTGCGGCATTCCGCCATGAGGCACTTGATCGCGCTATTGCTTTACCCAACAGAAGCGAACGACAGATCGCGCTCGGCAATGTCGCTATGGGATTACTTGAAACTGGACACCTCGCGGATGC
Source organism: uncultured Caballeronia sp. (assembly GCF_964243625.1). NCBI lineage: Bacteria > Pseudomonadati > Pseudomonadota > Betaproteobacteria > Burkholderiales > Burkholderiaceae > Caballeronia > uncultured Caballeronia sp. The sequence continues at coordinate 740 of NZ_CAXTGZ010000812.1, read as the reverse complement.
ACTAAAAACTCTTCGCGGGTCTGGAATTACGGATTTCCAATCGGATATGTATGCCGGAAGCATTCGGCTCGGGTTTTATCGAGCGATGGCGATGCAGGAGGCGCACGAGGGCCACTACGACGGCGCATGGGAAGCCGCCGAAGCCGCGCGGAATGATAACGCGGGATTCGCCCTCTGGAATGACCTTGCTGAGTTGCTTCGTGCCATGTCGGTAGCGGGCCTACCAGGTGACGCTCGATCGGTGATCCGTCATGTCCAGGACCTCGTAAGTCAGACACCGCCTGAAAAGGTGTCACCCATACTCCGCGCGGCGCTAGGGTCGACATTGCTGACGGGAGGCGACACGGCAGGTGGGCAAGCTCAGTTCGACCTAGTTGCTCAGGCGGCTGATGCGGCCGTCAACGCCGATCAACGTTCTTACTTCCTACAAGCCTTGATTCGCGCCTACGCCGAAATAGGCAATACGCCGCACGCGCTGGAGCTTGTGGAAGCCAATTTCCCTCAAACCCCTAAGCTTCCGGGCCGCATAAACCGCTGGGGCGCCTTGCGGGACATTGCCCTGGCCGCGATACGACGCGAGCAGTTCGATGAAGCGGTCAAAATAGCCGAATGGGCAAATGATGCTGAGCTTCATGACTTGGTAGTCCACGCGGCAGCGCTCGAAGCAGCCAACCATGGACAATATGGAGAAGCCGAGCATTGGGCGCTTAAGATGACGACAGGAGAAGCTAGTCGTACAG
>NZ_CAXTGZ010000811.1:0-2255 GCF_964243625.1 uncultured Caballeronia sp. | reverse complement strand
TGAGCCGAGCGACGCCGTCTCGCCGTTGCGCAATGCTTCTTCACGCTGATGACCAATTGCAAATGGCGGTAGGGGTTGGCCGGCAAGCAGACGCGCCGGGCCGGCCTGGACGGCCGCCGAGACCAGCGGCATCAGTTTTGCGGCGAAGGAGCCGCGCCAGGCGGGAAGCAGCCACAGCGCGAGCGCTGTCACGACGGCCGCACAGCCGACCAGGCTGAAGACGGTAAGACTCATATGTTTGGCGCGACGCAGCACGGCGCGCAGATACAGCGCGATGCGAGCGTCAGGACGCCACGACAACCAAGCATTCATTGGAGCTCCCAAATGCATTGATTTCTACAGATGTAAACGTCAAAAACCGCCACACCACGGAGAAATCGACACCGCCAGCTCTGGGACAGCCCACGAGCGGTATCGGGAAAAACGGCACAAACCGTTGGGACAGCCCTAACCGGAATACTTCGAATCCGGGTGCGCGCGGCACGAAGAACATGCCGGGGCGCGCACACAGGCCACCACGCGAAAAACCGGCGAAGAAGAGCGCCGGCATGAACACCACTGCCATTACTTACCGGAACAATCCGGCCGGGTGACGCAGCGCGTCGTTTCAAAAGACCCGTGGCACTGGTAAAAAGTTGCAATCGGTGTTGTCAATGTCGATGGATTCTAGCAGCCTCAAATGATCCGTCAATGCTGAGAAATGCAAAACCCATTACTTTTGGTTATTATAAACAGTGTTCAGAGCCCTCAAAGCGCCTTCCCAAGCGGTTTTCCAGCGGTCAAGCCCGAGTTGTGCCGTTGTGTGACCTGACGTACCGACATCAACACAGGTAAAATCGACAATCGCCCGCGCGCGCTCCGGAGCCTCTCCACGAACTTTGTTGTGCGCCGGGCTGCAGATAATTTTCCTCGCAGGCCCTACCCCTCAGCCGATGAAATACAAAGACCTGCGCGACTTCACCGCCCGCCTCGAAACGCTTGGCGAGTTGCGCCGCATCAAGCAGCCCGTTTCCCCAGTTCTTGAAATGACCGAGTTGTCCGATCGCGTGCTGCGATCGGGCGGCCCCGCGCTGCTTTTCCAGACGCCGACCGGACACACCATGCCGGTGCTGGCCAACCTGTTCGGTACGCCGAGGCGCGTGGCCCTGGGCATGGGTATCGAAACGGAGGCGCAAGCCGCTTCGGACCCGAGTCTTCTCAGTGACAAAGCTGCACTCGAGTCACTTCGCGATGTCGGGCGCCTGCTCTCCGCCCTCAAGGAACCCGAGCCGCCCAAGGGATTGAAGGACGCAGGCAAGCTGTTCACACTCGCCAAGGCCGTATGGGACATGGCGCCGAAGACGGTAAGCGCCCCGCCGTGCCAGGAGATCGTGTGGGAAGGACAGGACGTCGATCTTGCACGCCTTCCTATTCAGACATGCTGGCCGGGCGACGCCGGTCCGCTGATCACGTGGGGCCTGACCGTCACGCGCGGGCCGAACAAGACGCGGCAAAACCTCGGCATATATAGACAGCAACTGATCGGGCGCAACAAGCTCATCATGCGTTGGCTCGCGCATCGCGGCGGCGCGCTCGACTTCAGGGAGTTCGCGCTTGCCAATCCGGGCAAGCCGTATCCGGTTGCCGTGGTGCTCGGCGCCGATCCCGCAACGATTCTCGGCGCCGTGACGCCGGTGCCCGACTCGCTTTCCGAATATCAGTTTGCCGGTCTGCTGCGCGGCGCGAAGACCGAACTGGCAAAATGCCTGACGCCGGGCGTCGACACGCTGCAAGTACCGGCGCGCGCCGAGATCGTGCTCGAAGGGTTTATCTACCCGCAAGACGGTCCCCTGCCGCAGGCGCCCGAGGGCGCGCCGCCGAGGCCATCGAATAATGCGTCCGGCAAATACGAGCACGCGCTCGAAGGTCCGTACGGCGACCACACGGGCTACTACAACGAACAAGAGTGGTTCCCGGTCTTCACGGTCGAAAAGATCACCATGCGCCGCGATGCGCTCTATCACTCCACGTATACAGGCAAGCCGCCCGACGAACCCGCCGTCCTTGGCGTCGCGCTCAATGAAGTATTCGTGCCGCTCCTGCAGAAGCAGTTCACCGAGATCACCGACTTCTATCTGCCGCCCGAAGGCTGCAGCTACCGCATGGCAATCGTGCAGATCAAGAAGAGCTACCCGGGACATGCCAAGCGCGTGATGTTCGGCGTCTGGAGCTTCTTGCGGCAATTCATGTACACGAAGTTCATCGTGGTGGTGGAC
>NZ_CAXTGZ010000810.1:0-2263 GCF_964243625.1 uncultured Caballeronia sp. | reverse complement strand
GGTGGCTTCGGGGCTCCCGCTCGTGGCGATCGCCCAAGGAATGCCTGCTTCGTTCAGAGCTTCTAACAGTGCACTTGCGCCCGGCAGGGGCTGGATCTGCGGCTCCTGCCGACTGAACACTTCGGCCTGGCGTTCTTTTACACGCTTCATTGTTTCGGCTGAGACGCCGCCGCCCAACTCTTTGAATATTTGCTTCTCGAATAGCTCGCTGCTCATACCGATTTTTCTGTGGATTTTGGAAATCGGAAGGCTCAAACCTTCGCTTGTCAACGCTTCGCTCCACGCGATGACATGCTGATACACGCTGTCAATCAACGTTCCGTCGAGATCAAAGACAAATGCGGTCTTCATCGAGCACCCCTCTGTGCTGGCGGAATTCTGCTGAATGCCGCCAGCAGTCCCACCAGCGCCAAGCCTGCAAGCGAGAACTTGAGGATCGGAAAGGCGCCCGCGCTATTTACGGCGATTTCGACAGGACGACCAGCCACCAGTTGCAGCCGGCGCGTGTTCATTTGGGCGCCGAGCGTGCGCAGATCTCGAGCAAGAACGTCCTCTGCCATGGGAAGCAGGATCGTTTCCTCGTCGGCCACGTGGTGGATCACTTCCCTCATCAGGTCCATGACCGTATCGTCGTACCCGGGCGTTGACGGATCCATCGTGCGCAACTTAGCGATGCTATCGCGCATCGCATTGTGCTCAGGAACGCTCTTATCGATTGCAATCGCAGTGGGTTTCGCAGCGCGAAGCGCAGGGTAGAAGATTTCCTCTTCAAGTTGCGCGTGAATTTCGAGCGCCGCGCATATGGTGTTGACGAGCGCCGCTTTACGCCAGTGCGGCGCATCGATCCTGTAACGGTGAAAGGCCGCCGTGACATGGGCGTGATCCAGCTTGATCATCGTTGTGATACGCGGTGATAGCCTAGAGATTTGCAAGGACATGATCGCAGTAGCCTGGGAACGGGTTCAAGATGGCAATAAGCGCAAACGGTGTGCCAACAATGCACGGATGCCACTCATGTTTAACCCGAAAACGTTGGACGCCTGCGCACGGTCGGGTCCAGCGTGGCACCCTAAATACGTTCATGGCGGCGGCCTTGCGGCTGCGTTATCAGCGGCTGTCGACTGGCGCCCGACCCGCTCCGATTGCTTTCCGCGCATGGCCGCTGCAACCTCGGCACCAAGCAGAAACACAGCAGCCGAAAAATACAGCCACATCATCAATACCGCCAGCGAGCCGGCTGCGCCGAACGAGTTCGCTGTTCCTGCATGCGCGAGGTACAGGCCAAAAAGATGGCGGCCAATAGTGAAAAGGATCGCCGCGGCCACCCCGCCCACGCCGGCGTGCCACAACGGAACATGCGTGTCAGGCAGCCATTTGATCAGCAACGCAAACGCGCACGACAAGATCAGCAGCCCCAATAGGGTTTGGACGATCGAGGCAATGATTAAGAGCGGAGAATTGCCAAACACCGCGTGGCCGGCAACAGTTATCGCTGCATCGAGAACGAGCGATACGACCAATAAAAATCCAACACCCAGCACCATTCCCAGAGAAATCACCCGCGCGCGGACTAGCAAGGTTAATCCTGTCCTCGACTCTTTCGATTCGGGCGGAAAGACGATATCCAATGCGGTATTTAACGATGAGAAGGTAGCCGATGCGCCCACCAGCAGCAACACGACCGAGAGCGTGGCTGCCAAACCACTGCCAGCGGCATGGTGGGTGTGCTCGACCATCGATTGCATTGCAGAGGCAGCATCGTTTCCCAAAATGCCGCGAACCTGATCGAAAAGCCGACCTCTTGCTGCGTCGGCGCCGAAGAACCAGCCCGCCACGGCCAACACGATAAGCAATGTCGGCGACAACGAAAAGGCGGAGTAAAAGGCGATGCTTGCGGCCAGCATCGTGCATTTGTTGGCAAAAAATCGTTTGACAGCATCGGTGCTCGCACCAAGCGCGACGTGGGCGAAGCCATTACTTTTAACTTCTTTCTTTTCCGAACGGTCTAGCACGAGCGCTCTCCGACAGGTTCGCTGCGGTCCAAAAAAACGATTGACCGCAGGTTCGAGCAACGGTCGTTCCAGCATGAGAGTCGCCCTGCGAACAAATCTGGCTTCTGCAATTTAATACAGCGCTGACCGTCGACGGAGCATGAGGTATCTTCCTCGGCACTTGCGCCTTAGATGGAAATTCGCCCCTTTGTTGGCCCATTCAGCCAAACACCGCAGCCCCTGTCGTTACTGACGGGCTGTGCTCGTAACCG
>NZ_CAXTGZ010000809.1:0-2271 GCF_964243625.1 uncultured Caballeronia sp. | reverse complement strand
GAAAGCCAAATTTGTCTGGCTTAACAAAACCTGTCTATTTATCGCCCGTTGAAGAGCATGTAAGCGGGTCTGCGCCCGCCTGTTCTTCGCGTTCTTAAATCACAATCGAAACCTGAACTGCTATGAGCTAGAATGCGAAACTGAGGCTTCCGTACGTCTTATTCCACGATAAGATCTACTTCATCCCGTCTAGAAACGAGAAGCTAGTCTCGATCACGCGTGCATTCCAACGATTTTTCCTGGATTCATAATCAGATTCGGATCGAAGGCGCTTTTGATCGATTGATGCAGCGAGAAGGCATTTCCTGTCTCCTGACGTAAAAAGTCTATCTTTCCATATCCAATACCGTGCTCGCCAGTGCAAGTGCCGCCGCAGGCGAGCGCGCGGTCGATCATGCGCTGATTGACATCTTCAACGCGTCGCATCTCGTCCTCATCTTCCGGATTGACGATAAAACATGCGTGGAAGTTGCCGTCCCCAACGTGGCCGCAAATTGGCGCAATGAGATTGGCCTGATTTATATCTTCTTTTGCCGCCTGTATGTTGACAGCAAGCTCGGATATTGGCACGCAGACGTCGGTGGGCAAGCTCTGCGATCCCGGCCGCAGCGCTATGTTTGCCCACCAGATGTCATGCCGCGCCTGCCAAAGCCGTGATCGATCTTCTGGTCGCTCGGCCCAACGGAATTCATGGCCACTATTTGCTTCGGCGATGTCCTTAACCAACGCGACTTGGTCATTCACAGCGCCACGACTTCCATGAAACTCAAAAATCAGAGTCGGCGCGACGTCCAGGTTTATCTTGGAATATCGGTTGACAGCGTCCACTTGCAAGTCGTCGAGCAATTCAACACGGCCAATCGGCACTCCTGCCTGAATCGTTTGTATGACGGTCCCTATGGCGCTGTCGAGGGAGGGAAAGCTGCACGTCGCTGCAACCGTGTGCTCAGGGAGCGCATGTAGGCGAAGTGTCACAGCGGTCACAATTCCCAACGTTCCTTCAGACCCGACAAACAGATGGGTCAAGTCGTAGCCAGCCGCCGACTTGCGCGCTCGAGTGCCGGTTTGCACTAAACTGCCATCGGGCAAAACAACCTCAAGACTAAGGACCTGCTCCCGCATTGTGCCGTAGCGTACAGCGTTAGTACCCGAGGCGCGCGTTGAAACCATTCCTCCAATAGAAGCATCAGCGCCGGGATCAATGGGAAACTGTAGGCCCGTATGGTGTAGGTGGGAATTGAGCTCCTTGCGGGTAACGCCAGCCTCGACCGTAGCGTCCATATCGTTAACGCGGATAGCCCGAATGTCTCGGAGTCCCGAGGTGTCAATGCAAAGGCCGCCATGAAGAGCTGCGATATGACCTTCGCATGAGGTACCCGTCCCGTACGGGATTACCGGTATCCTAAGATCGGCACACACCTGCATCGCCTCCTGAACTTCCGTTACCGTGTTTGGAAAGGCCACCGCATCCGGAGCTTTTATGGGATGGAATGTTGTGTCTTTGCCGTGATGTTCGCGTACGGCCGCAGACAAACTCAAGCGCTCACCAAATATCGGCTTGAGGCGTTCGATGGCCAAACTGACGTTGCCGTAGCTCATTATTCTGGCTTCTCAATAAAATCACGCCATGAATCAACGTGACCAGTCAATTCACACCCCGCTAGGTCGGGTGCGAGATCGAGCGGATCGCGGGCGTCGATATTGATCGCCACTTCCTCAATCCGTTCACGGGGATTAGAGAGGCTCGCTTTATATGGGCCGGGATGAGGTCCGTGTGGGAAGCCGCTTGGATGGAATGTCAGCGCTCCAGTCCCCATACCAGACCGGCTAAAAAACTGGCCTGCGTGCAAAAAGAGCAGTTCATCGTAGTCATCGTTCGAGTGAAAAAACGGTACCTTCAAAGCACCTGGATCGGTTTCGGCTGGACGCGGGCAAAAAGTGCAAACAGCGAAGCGTTCAGTCACAAAGGTTGAATGTGCTGATGGGGGCAGGTGATAACGATCGCTCACGACCGGACGGATGTCTCTCCAGTTCAGGCGGACAGGTGTTAGCGTGCCTTTCCAACCAACGGCATCCAAGGGGTTGAAGCCAAAGGTGATTGTTGACAGACTCTGACGCGCTTTGAACCGGACTTTTGTCTCATTGCTGCCTTGCTGTGCAAGAAAACGCTCGTCCATCTGGGGCACATCAAGCACGCCTTGATCAAAAAGAGCATGCTCGCCAAGCGGCCCGCGATCCGGAATTTGGTAGGAGGCACCGGTAGCTTCGAGA
>NZ_CAXTGZ010000808.1:0-2288 GCF_964243625.1 uncultured Caballeronia sp. | reverse complement strand
CGCAAAACGGCTTTCGTTTGCCCTGCCGATCACGACAGTAAGCATTCCGATGAGGACGGCGCATCCCAGCGTAGACAACCAGCTAATCGCCCGGCCGGTCGCCAGTTCGTCTATGCCGAACAGACGTGCGGTGATGCCGACTATGATGTGGAAGACAGGCGGATAGTGGTAGACAATCGCCGGATAAACCCCGAGTGGCGCATAGCCTCTGCCGGCCATAATGTTGCGCATCTGTTGCCAGACGATGCCCTCGCCATAATCGAGACCGTAAGGATAGCGGATCAATGCAGCAGCACTGTGTGCCTGGATCGCAAAATGGACGATCAACACGCCGAGGGCAGCTAGCAGCGCCAGCCAAAGCGCGCTGCGGCGGATAGCGTCCGCCAACCCTGAGGCTGGCGACGAAACCTGTGCGCGCGCCATCGTCATTGGCCGCGCCGGGCCGTAATCATCATTTGTTTGCCCATCGGCTTGATCGGCGAGCGAAGATAAGCTCCGATCAACCAACCCCAAGCCGGCATCCGCGATTTGATCGTCAGCGGCAGAAAACGGGGGACGACTTGCGTCACGGTCCAGCCCTGCGCGCGCAGCAAATCCGCCAGGCCAATATGAGAGTAAGGCGTGCGGTGCGTGTAATCGTCGAAATATTCGCGAAAAGCATAGCGATAATTTGGCTGAACGATGCACAATTCGCCTTTGGCCGTGAGCTTGGATGCAATTTGGCCAAGCGCGACGATCAGCTCGTCCTGAGTCAAATGCTCAAACAAGTTCGAGGCGAAAGCAAAATCGACGCTGCCATCGGCGATCCCGCGAAGATCGGTGACAGGGGTGATAACCCGCTCGATACCGGCATCGACATGATCGGGAAGGCTGGGCCAGGTATCGACCGCGATTCGCTTGCGCGCAGTGACGCTGTTGACGAAATCACCATAGCCTGCACCCAGATCAAGCACGGCGGCATCGGCTGCGATCCGATAGCGGAAATGATATCTCCACAATGCGCGCCACGTTGCTGCACGGCGGACGTCGTGCGTCAGTCTGGAACCATGATAGTCGCCGCTCACGCGTAACGCTTCCAGTCGGAGAGCAAGCCGACGATCATGCGCGAGCCGACCTGTAAGCCGCGCCAGTTGTTAACGTTGCCACCCTTGCTGAGGCCGATTCGCGGGTGGAAAGTGATCGGACATTCCAGCAGCACCAGGCCTTCACTCAGCGCGGTATCAAGCAGATGCGCGTTGAACTCGAGATTGACTGCCGGATTGAGCTTGTCGAGCAAATCAATGAGTGCGGTACGGCGACAGAGCTTATACGTCGTACCGACATCAGTGATCGTGCTGAGACCAAGATGTTTAGCCTCCAGCAATTTTCCAACAAACAGGTTGCCATAATAGATGAACGTGCTGAGCTGGGTCAGATACTGGCGCAGCGGCTCGACGGTACGCGTGCCGTTCACGATGTCGGCGTGCGGCGCGTAAGCCAGCAACTTCTCGATGTCATAAGCCCGGAATGTGCTGTCGCCTTCGCACAACACGACGAATTCCGTGTCGGTATATTTGGCCGCTTCACTCAGGCAGCGGTGCACGCAGCGACCATAGCCCTGCGAGGGCTCGTTGAACGTGATCGCGCCGGCGGCTTCGGCGAAGCCGAAGGTACGATCGGTTGAATTGTTGCTTACGACGATGACCCGCTCCACGAGCGGATGCAGCAGAAAGTCCTCAACCGCGCCGGCGATGCTCTCTTCATCGTTATAGGCAGTAAGCGCAACCGTGACGCGGCGTCGTTTGATCGGTTCGTAGCGCACGGGGAGATCGGGCTTCTTGTGTTGGAACATGAACAGCAAATCGAACAAGGCCAGCGTGATACCCGCCAAAATCGGCGCGCCACTGTACCAGACCAGCAAATGGGCAAGTGGATCAAGCGTCGCATGAAGTCCGAGCAAATAGCGCGGAAACACCAGCAATATACCCGCCAGATACATCACAAGGCCGATGCTGAAAATGAGCACGCCATAAAGTAGGAACGGCTTGTGCAGCCGATGCTTAGTCCTCGTTTTTTCGCTCATGTGGCCGGCACTCCCTCCTTGGTTTGGACGTAGAGCGTCATGATTAAGAGTCGGTTATCGATGCTTCTTGCCAAACGCTGTGCCGTCAGAAGCCCCCAGCGCGGCGCGCCGGCGAATCCGGTCACGTGAACGACGAGCATGCGATAGTGTGGTGCGGGGCTCGCCACCGTCGGATCCCCAATATGAGCTCAGGAGGCGAGACTTGGGATCGGGATCACGTCCGGCC
>NZ_CAXTGZ010000807.1:0-2310 GCF_964243625.1 uncultured Caballeronia sp. | reverse complement strand
CGTCGGTGGTATCGGCGCCCACGATCATCTGCGTGCTTTGTCCGGCCGGCGCGAAGCGCGGCGCCTTCGGTTCGGCCTCCGATTCCTCTTGCGCCACGCGGATCGAACTCATCGCGATCTTGATGGTGCGTCCGCTTTTTTCAGGCGCGAGCCGTTGCAAGCTGACATCTGTCGGCAATTCGATGTTCACGCTCAGCCGGTCCGCGAACAGTCCGGCTTGCTCGATCAACCCGGGATCGGCGTCGGGAATGGTTTTCAGATGGATATAACCGCGGAATTGATGGTCTTCGCGCAAGGACTGTGCGACACGAACCAGTTGTTCCATGGTGTAGTTCGACGAGCGGATGATTCCGGAACTGAGAAACAGCCCGTCGATGTAGTTGCGCCGATAGAAGTCGACCGTCAGGTCAACCACTTCCTGCGGAGTGAACCGTGCACGCGGCACATTGCTGGAACGGCGGTTCACACAATATTGACAGTCGTACTGACAAAAGTTGGTCAGCAAAATCTTGAGCAACGACACACAACGCCCGTCAGGCGTGAAACTGTGGCAAATGCCTGCGCCCGTGCTGGCGCCGAGCCCTTCAAGTCCACGCGATGACCGCTTCGGTGCGCCGCTGCTTGCGCAAGAGGCGTCGTACTTGGCGGCATCGGCGAGGATTTCCAGCTTTTCGGACAACTCCATTGCTGATCGCCGGTACTGTATATGCGTACAGTATCGGCGTCCGCCATGGTTGAATGCAAGTTCAAAATTGGGTGACAGATCGCAGCCTAGCGCCCGCGTCTTCGATAAAACGCCCACCATCCCGCGAGTACGGTGAACGTCGCGACGATCGCGACCATCAGCCAGAAGCCATGCTTGTTCTCGGCGAGCGGAATGCCGCCGACGTTCATGCCCATGATCCCGGCGACGATGTTGATCGGCAATGCCAGCACCGTGACCAGCGTCAGCGTGAACAGCGTCCGGTTGCTTTGTTCGTCCAGACGCGCGGCGATTTCTTCCTGCAAGAGCTTGATGCGTTCTACAAGCCCGGCCACATCGCCGAGAACGAGGGAGAACTCTTCGGTGGCGTCGCGCAGATCCTGCAGGTCGAGCGTCTGCAGCCAGCGCGGCGGACGTGCAAGCAGCCGGAAGATCGATCCCGGCTCGGGCGCAAGCAGACGCTGCAGGCGCACCAGCACTCGCCGCGATGCACCCAGTTCCGAGCGCGTGGCGGGGGCGCGCATGGAGAGAAACCGGTCTTCGACTTTATCGATGTCGATACTCGTGCGCCTTACGATCTGGACCAGCAAGTCGGCCTGATCGCGCAGCAAATGGATCAGCAGCTCGACGGTCGAGCGAAAGACTTCGCCGCCGCGCACGGCCTCGCGCAGGGTATCGATGGAGCGCAAGGGTTTCAGCCGCGCGGTGACCAGCAGCTTTTCGCGCGTGTAGACCCACAGTGTGGCGATCTCGGATGGCGTTACATCGAAATTGAACATCACGTCGTTGATCACCGCGAGCAGTGCGCCCTCCTGGTGTTCGATGCGCGTGGAATGCGAGCCGTCGCGCAACGTTTCAAAGAAGGCGTCGGGCAAATCGAGCTGCGTGCGCATCCAGCGTTCGCTTGCGCCGTTCGCCAGATCGAAATGCAGCCAGACAAAATCGCCCGCTTCCTGGCCGGTGTTGCATTGCGCAAGCCAGTTCAGCGCGCCGTCTGAATCAATGTGAACGCCCGGCGCGTCTTCGGCAAAACGAAAGCCGCACACGAGGCCGGAAAAGTCAGAGGCGTAGGGCAGGGCGGTGGTCATCGGCGGCGGGGAATGAAAAACGGATCACTCACCGATTGTGCGTGCCAATTGCGGCAGTTCGGACGTCCTGTGCAACGAATTCGCGTTACTGTGGGGAGATTGCTGCGTGACACGTAACGGACTTATGGCTGTCACGCCTTGCAGGTAGACTCGCGCGGTGCAAGAAGGCCGTCGAGCGCAGCCTGACCCTTCTCGCTTCATTGCGCATCACGGGGAAATACACATGGAAGATCGCGTCGAGCAGGACGAACCCACGCAGACCACGGCCGACGGATTGACGCGGCTGGCGGCAAGCATCGTCGAATTGCTGGGCGAGCAGGCCATCGACAGTCGTCTCGGGACGAAATTGCTCAAACGGCTCGAGAAGGAAGCGAAGCTGGTCGCGGAGCATGGCCCGCAAGCGTTGAACAAGACACAAAAACGCACGTTGCGCGATGCGCTGGACAAACTGGACGAGGCACTGCGCCAGTCCGACGCAAACCTGCTGGTTCTCGCGAATGCAAAATTGCGCTCGACAGA
>NZ_CAXTGZ010000806.1:0-2315 GCF_964243625.1 uncultured Caballeronia sp. | reverse complement strand
GGTAGATCTCGGGGTAACGTCTGTTTCCGGAAGCGTATAGCCGTCGTCCAGCTCTTCGCGCGTGTACACGCCTAGGATCACGTCAGGGCAGTACAGGCGAGCCCATTTTTTGAGGGCCAGGTAGGCGATCTGCTGCTTCGGATCGTCTGCCCACAGCGTCGAGTTCCGGGTTCGTGCCTGAGTCATCAAGGTGGTCAGTTCGCGCGGGGTATCCTCGCCCACGAACGTAGCCCAAACGCGGACGCCCAACCCTTTCTCGTCATTAATGTTCCAGTTTGGGACGCGATACTTTTTTGGCTGCCCGTGGTCATCCGTTTGTTTTTTGCTCTCGATCTCGCGGAAATTGCCAATGATTTTGTCCCAGTCGCCAAACCACTCGTAGTGGATTCGATCAATGGTCGGGGCTCGGGTGGTGATGACCGCGTTGACCAGTTGGGCTTCATAGCTAAGTTGGCCGCCGTTAACGATGAAGGTCTTCTGCGCCACTTGGAATGGGTTCATTCCCCACTGCATGGACTGCATGATCACTGCCATGCAGTCAGCGGTGTTGCCGTGAAAGTGCTTCGGCAGGGTGGTTTTACCCCCTGCCATGATGCCCGCGAGCTCAGTCATCGACTGCATGCTGTCGCGATTGAGGATCAGCCCAGTCGGGCTGGTGTCCATTGGTACGGTAGAAATCTGGGTTTGAGCGCTCATTGCTAACTCCATAGCCGACGACTTTGGTCGGCCTCCGGGGTGGTTTCAGGGTTCTTTAGAACGACATGGCGCGCAGCCAGGCAGAGGCCTCGTCATTGGTGACGCAGAAGGCCATGGCTACGACCTCGACCACTTCGCTGGCACTTGGAATGTTCGAGTCAGCGAATGCGTCCGCCGCTGGGACCGGATCAACTGCCGCTGCAACCGTTTGTGCTGGGTCAGCAATCACTGGAGCCGCAACAACAGTCACTGCTGGGGCGGGCGCAGCAGCCTGGGCACGCAGACGGGCCAGCTCTTCCTGGTCACGCTGATACTGCGCGTCACGTTCACGCTGCTGGCGCTGTTGTGTTTCCATGTCGCGGCGTTGCTGGTCCAACTCGTCCTGCTGCTTTTTCAAGCGCAGACGATCTTCCTCGGCCCGCTGCTTACGTAGTTCTTCAGCCTCAGCGTCGGCGATGCGTTGCTTCTCGCGCAGCTCGTCCAGCTCTTTCTGCTGTGCCAGCAGCTTGGCAGCAGCTTCCTCTCGATCAATGGCAGCATTGTGTAGCGCTTCCAATTGCTCAATGGCGTTGTCGCGAGCGATGGTGCCTTCGGCTTCAAATTCGCCATATTCTTCGGGCAGGATCACCGACTCCTTGACGCCTTGCAGAATTCCGGCGACGTCGGCAGCGCTGCGGCTTGCGTATGCGGCAGCGACAGAGCTGAAGCGGGTAATCTTTGCCCGGATGGCTTCGACACGCTCAGCCTCGACACGCTCGCGCTCTGCCTTGGCATCAGCAATACGCTTTTCTTCGGCCTTGATCGCTTCATCCACAGGCTCTTCAATCGCCAGCACACGAGTCTTGAGCGTTTCACCGAACTCCTTGACTTGATTGACGCGAGCCTGAGCTTCTTTGACCTTTTGCTGATATGGCACCAATGCGGTTTTGGTGGTCTTATCCAGGGCGTAGCGCACATCGCGGATATCGACGCGAACTTCCTTCGCGCTCGCCAAGCCTTCGCTCGTCGAGCAGTCAACGACCAGCTTCCCGTAGGTTGTCTCTAGCCGAACGATTTGCTCCTCGTGCGGCCGATACTCCGCAATGTCGGTGACGGCGACGGCGACAGCAGGGGCAATGGACTTCTTGGATTCTTCGGTTTCGCTCATTTCGAGCGATTCTTGAGCGGGTGCTTTTTTAGCATTTGTGGACATGACGATCCCTCGCCGCGCCTGGCGCAGCATTGAAAGTGTTGTGGTGGGGTGGTGCCGTTAAGCGGCAGAAACGAGTGACGCGTTGTATTCGGCGTAGATCTGGTCGATGCGCGCCCGGTAGCGGCGATGCTCGGCCTCATCAATGGCCCGCAGCATAAAAGCCAAGGTGACGCAAGATGTCGCTGCAGCGCTGGCGTTGGGTTTGCCGAGGTCGCGGATCATGTTTTCGATCTCTGCCTCGATCCAGCTGACGGCGTTATGGTGGTCTCGTTGGGCGGTGTTCATGTATCACCCCCAATCGGAGGACAAATGTTTTCCATCTGAGCCATTGCCAGTCCAATGCGACGCTTGAGGCTGGCACGCTCTGCGAGCCGGCGGACTTCACGCTCTGCCAAATCTTTCTCGGTGTATTCGTGAAAGAGGGCGG
>NZ_CAXTGZ010000805.1:0-2317 GCF_964243625.1 uncultured Caballeronia sp. | reverse complement strand
CATCACCACGAGATCGGGAATCTGGTTCGCGATCGTGCTGAAGGTATCGTAGGTGAGAAAGTGCGAGCTCAGCACGGAGAACAGCGCGATCATCGCGATCAACGCGCCGAGCAGGCCCAGGTAATTCGAGAACCCGAGCCGCGTGCCGATCGGCTTTGCGCTTTTTGGCGGCTCCGTCTGCGTCTTCGGGGTAGTGGTTTGAGTTGTCATCCTAGTGCTCCGTGATATGTGCGTCTGGCTTTCTTGTGTCTGGTACGTGCGTGTCCGGCTCGGCAGGTTCGCTGAGAATCTTATCGCGGCCGGCATAGCCCGCGAACGCTGCCGCGAGCAGCGCATCCTGCGACCAGTTATCGCGTTCGAAGACGCCCGTCATGCGTCCCGCCGACATTACACCGATGCGGTCGCAAATGAGCATTAATTCGCGCAAATCGCTCGATACCACGACCAGCGCGCGGCCTTCGCGGGCTTGCGCGCCCATCAATGCATAAATGTCGAACTTGGCCCCGACGTCGATACCGCGTGTGGGTTCGTCGAAGAGCAGCACCGTGCAGTCGCGTGCGAGCCAGCGCCCGATCACAACCTTCTGCTGATTGCCGCCCGAGAGTTCCGACACGGGCTGCGCCGCACTCGATGTACGGATGCGCATCGCGGTGATTTGTTTTTGCGCCAGTGCGTTTTCGCGTTTTGCGTCGACCACCCCGTGCCTGGATACCGCGCCGATATTGCCAAGCGAGATATTCGCGGCGATAGGTTGGGGCAGCAACAGGCCTTCGCCCTTGCGGTCTTCGGTGATCAGTGCGATACCCTGGTTCACGGCATCGGACGGCGACTTGACGTTGACTTTCGCGAGCGTGCCGCCGTGGCGTGCAACGAAAACCTCGCCGCTGTCCGCCCGATCCGCGCCATAGATCAGGCGCATGAGTTCGGTGCGTCCCGCGCCGATCAGCCCGCTGATGCCAAAAATCTCGCCGGCCTTCACTTCAAACGATACGTCGCGCACTGCGTGGCCGCGCGTCATGCCTTGTACCTTGAACGCGGTCGTACCGATACGGCGTTCGCCGAGATCGATGCGCTCGCCAATATCGCGTCCGACCATCAGCGTGACGATCTTGTCGCTGCTCAGATTGTGCATTGCGTCAACATGCACGAGTCGGCCGTCGCGCAAGATCGCTGCACGTTCGGCCACACGCGCGAGTTCTTCCAGCCGATGCGAGATATACACGAGCGCTACACCGCGCGCTTTCAGGCGGTCGACTTGCTCGAACAACAGGTCGACTTCACGCGCTGTCAGCATGGCGGTGGGTTCATCGAGGATCAGGACGCGGCAATCGCCAATCAGGTTGCGCGCGATCTCGACCATCTGCTGATGACCGATACCCAGCTCGCCCACGAGCGTGTCCGGATCGATTGCATCGAGACCGACCTGCGCCATGGCGTGATGTGCGTCCTCACGCAGCTTCGCGCGATCGATCCAGCCAAGGCCACGTTGAGGCAAGCGGTTCAGGAACAGGTTTTCTGCGACCGACAGCGTGGGCAGCAGGTTCAGCTCCTGCATGACCATGCGCACGCCGAGCGCTTCGGCGTCACTACGGCTTGCCGGTGCGTACGCAGCGCCCGCAAGCTGCATGGAGCCGGTGGTCGGCGTGACGAGACCGCTGATGATCTTCGACAACGTGCTTTTGCCCGCGCCGTTCTCGCCGGTCAGCGCGAGCGCTTCGCCGGGACGCAGATGCAGCGACACATCCATGAGCACCGGCTCGACATAAGTCTTGCCAATGCCGTGTATGGTCAGCACCGGAGGCGCATCGGCGGAAGGGACGATTGGACTTGGCATCGTTTTAGAAAGACTGGAAGGTGCTTGATGGTGAATCCGGAGCGCGGTGCGTCGGGACAGTTAAGGCGTGGAGTCGTGCCGCAGGACACACGTTTGTCCTGCGGCTCGCCATGATGGCGATGACTCGTGAAGCGTGACGCGAGCGTTACTTCTTGCCTGTGACCAGGTCGACAGGCGTCTCGACAACGCTCGACAAGTCCGACTGCTTCTGATGCGTCGACAGCGCCTTCAGCGCAGTATCGATACCGAATACCGCTTGTTTTGCAGCGTATTGGTCGGCTGTGGCGAGCACGCGGCCATCGGCAAGCATCGGCTTGATGGCGTTGATGTTGTCGTAACCCACGACCTGCACCTTGCCTGCCTTGCCCGCTGCGCGCACGGCCGATACCGCGCCGATCGCCATGTTGTCGTTGCCGCACAGCAGCGCTTTCACATTCGGGTTCGCGTTCAGGATTTGCGATGCAACCGCATTGCCTTTATCGA
>NZ_CAXTGZ010000804.1:0-2323 GCF_964243625.1 uncultured Caballeronia sp. | reverse complement strand
GTGTGTCGCTTATGATCGGCGCGCTGGCAACTTTGACTTCGGTCACGCTCGGCATTGTTTGGGGTGCGATCGCGGGCTTCGTCGGCGGGCGCGTGGACAACGCGATGATGCGCATTGTCGACATGATGTACGCCATTCCCTACCTGCTGATCGCGATCCTGATGGTGACGCTGCTTGGCCGCGAGTTCTACCTCGTGGTGCTGACCATCACCGTATTTTCGTGGATGGACATGGCGCGGGTGGTGCGTGGCCAGACCCTCGCGATCCGGTCGAAGGAATACGTCGAGGCGGCGCGTGCGATCGGTGTATCGACGAGCGGCATCATCTTGCGGCATATCGTGCCGAACCTGCTGGGCATTGTCGCGATCTATACGACCGTGACCGTGCCGGGCGTGATTCTCACGGAGTCCGTACTATCGTTTCTCGGGCTCGGCGTGCAGGAGCCCATGACAAGCTGGGGCGTGCTGATCCAGGACGGCGTGGGCGTGATGGAAACGTCGCCGTGGATTCTCCTGTTCCCGGCGGCGCTGTTGTCGGTGACGCTGTATTGCATCAACTTTGTCGGCGACGGTCTGCGTGACGCGCTCGACCCGAAGGATCGGTAAGCATCATGTCATTGCTCAAGGTACACAATCTCGAAGTCGCATTCGATACACCCGACGCCGTCGTTCGCGCGGTGAACGGCGTGAGCTTCGATCTGGAAGAGGGCAGCACGCTTGGCATCGTGGGCGAATCGGGCTCGGGCAAGAGCCAGAGCGTGCTCGCCATGCTCGGACTGCTCGCGCGCAACGGCCGTGTCAAAGGTAACGCGATCTATCAGGGCGAAGACCTCTTGACCATGCCGTCGAAAAAGCTGAACCGGATTCGCGGCAACCGCTTGTCGATGATCTTCCAGGACCCGATGACATCGCTCAATCCGTATCTGACGATCGAACGCCAGATGACGGAAGTGCTCGAACTGCACAAGAACATGACGCGGCGGGCCGCGAAAAAGCGCGCAATCGACATGCTCGAAGCGGTGCGGATTCCGGAAGCGGCGCATCGTATCGACCAATACCCGCACGAGCTTTCCGGCGGCATGCGCCAGCGCGTGATGATCGCGATGGCGCTCCTGTGCGAACCGCAAGTGCTGTTCGCCGATGAACCCACGACCGCGCTCGACGTCACCGTCCAGGCGCAGATCCTTCAGCTTCTGCGCAATTTGCAGCACGACTTCGGCACGGCAATCGTCCTGATCACGCACGACCTGGGCGTGGTTGCCGGCCTGTGCGAGAAGGTCATGGTCATGTACGGCGGCCGCGTGATGGAGCATTGCAACGCGGACGATCTGTTTGCGCGTCCGTCGCATCCTTACACCATCGGTTTGTTGCGGGCGCTGCCGCGTCTCGATCAAAGCGACGCGCCGCTCGTCGGCATTCCGGGCAATCCGCCGAACATGGCGCATCCGCCCTCGGGTTGCCCGTTCCAGGAGCGGTGTATCGATGCCAGCCAGGGCTGCGCCGAATCAACGCCGCCGCTCGAAGCGTTCGCCGGCGATCCAACCTGGCTGCGCGCGTGTTATCGCCCGGTCGAGCAAATGAAGTCGCTGCACGAGGTCGCCCATGCCTGAGCAAACCATTCTGTCCGTACGCGACGTGCAGGTCCACTTCAGCGTCAAGGCAAAAAGCAAGCTGCCGTGGGCGCCGAGGCGCACCTTGAAGGCCGTCGATGGCGTGAGCTTCGACCTGAAGGCGGGCGAAACGCTCGGCGTGGTCGGTGAGTCGGGCTGCGGCAAATCGACGTTATCGCGCGCAATCCTCAACCTGATTCCCGCGACGCACGGCAAGATTGTTTGGATGGGGCAGGACCTGAGCGGCGCGACGGTCAAACAATGGCACGGCGTGCGGGCCGACATCCAGATGATCTTCCAGGACCCGCTGGCATCGCTCGATCCGCGCATGACGGTCGGACAGATCATTGCGGAACCGTTGCGGGAACACCGGCCGGGCATGTCGAAGGACGAGATGAACCAGCGCGTGCGCGCGATGATGGCGAAGGTCGGCCTGCGCGAACAGATGATCAACCGCTACGCGCATGAGTTCTCCGGGGGACAGTGCCAGCGGATCGGCATTGCGCGTGCGCTGATCGTGGAGCCGAAGCTGATTGTCTGCGACGAGCCTGTTTCCGCGCTCGACGTGTCCATCCAGGCGCAGATCGTCAACTTGCTCAAGTCACTGCAGCAGGAAATGGGGCTCGCGCTGATTTTCATTGCGCACGATCTGGCCGTGGTCAAACACATCTCGGATCGCGTGATGGTGATGTATCTCGGCCACGTCATGGAGCT
>NZ_CAXTGZ010000803.1:0-2336 GCF_964243625.1 uncultured Caballeronia sp. | reverse complement strand
CATGATGTCGCGCTAGGCTCCCAAGCTCACACGCACAGAAAAAAAGCCCGCTGTCTTTCGACAGCGGGCTTTTCGACCTTTCGGCTTACGGGTTACGCGTATTCGTGCAGCGCCGTGCGCATCTTCTTCATTGCGCTGGCTTCGATCTGACGAATCCGCTCGGCCGATACACCAAATTCGTCGGCGAGTTCATGCAGCGTCTTGCCGCCCGAGCCGTCGTCTTCCACCTCGAGCCAGCGCGCCTGGACGATCCGGCGGCTACGTTCATCGAGCGATTCAAGCGCGGTGGACAATCCTTCGCTCTGCAGCTTGTCGAACTGACGCGATGCCAGCACGTTGGTCGGCTCGTTGTGCGAATCCGCCAGATAGGCGATCGGCGCGTACGATTCCTCGCCGTCGTCAATCTGGCCTTCCAGCGCGATGTCGCCGCCGGACAGACGCGTCTCCATTTCCGAGACTTCCTCGCGCTTCACATTCAGCTCTTTTGCAAGACTGTCCACTTCGCCCGGTGTGAACGCGTTGTGTCCGGTCTTGTGGCTGCGCAGGTTGAAGAACAGCTTGCGCTGTGCCTTCGTGGTCGCAACCTTCACCGTGCGCCAGTTGCGCAGGATGTATTCATGAATCTCGGCCTTGATCCAGTGCATGGCGTACGAAACGAGCCGCACATTTTGCTGCGGGTCGAAACGCTTTACAGCCTTCATCAAGCCGATGTTGCCTTCCTGGATCAAGTCGGCATGCGGCAGGCCGTAGCCCAGATAATTCCGGGCGATGGACACGACCAGGCGCAAGTGCGACAGCACGAGCTGACGGGCAGCGTCGAGGTTGTCGTTCTCGCGAAATTCGGTGGCGTACTGACGTTCTTCCGACGGCGTTAGCATCGGAATCCGGTTGACAGCCGAAATGTAGGCGTCGATGTTGCCGATCTGACCGGTCAACATGGACGACTGCGCAAACGTCAGCGCACCTGCCGAAGCGGCCTTGGCCGACGCCGAGTGTCCAGTATTCGGAAGGGTTATCGCATTGGTCACGCTTGTCTGCTCCTTATCAACAAAAAACCCGATGAAAAACCGGGTCCAACCACGATATTAGCACTCTGCTATTTCGAGTGCTAAAGATTAGAGGGGCAATCAACCCAAGAGTTCCCCAAAAGCTATTAGAACTGATGCTCCAATAGCCCCTAGGTGGTTTCCCGAACCTTTCCTTGGATTTCGCCAGAAGAAACGAGTTCCTTGCCAATTTTACCGAAAGAAACTTGCAAGTTTTCGCACGATTTACCTCTTAAATCGTCGATCGGCGAAACTTAATGCCGCATTTCCAACAATCCACAGAACTGTTTTGAGCTTTTTTTTGAGACCGTCTCTAAAATGGCGACGTGCCGCTTTTGCGGTAATTGCGTTTCGAGAAACCAGCCCCGGAGTAGTTCATGCAAAAGAACAAAAGTGTTTGGCAAAAACGCTCTTTTTACGGTGCCCTGCTGGGGGTGCTTGCCCTGGTTTCGGCGAGTGCCAAAGCAGACCAGTTCGGCGTACAGATCGCCGGTGGGGTTGCCGACCACGATGTCCGCAAGGCGGACGTCGGCGTTGTGTGGGACCCGAACTGGACTTGGTGGGAGATCGGCGGCTTCCATTTCACCGTTGTAGGCGAAGCGCACGTCGCTTACTGGGACATTCGCGAGAGCAACGCTGCACATCCGAATATCTGGGAATTCGGGCTGACGCCAGTATTCCGCTTCATCAAGAGTTCTGGCTGGTTCAGGCCGTATGTGGAGGCGGGCGTCGGCGTGCGGCTCCTGTCGCACGTGCGCGAGACGCAGGACCGTACGTTCTCATCGTCCTTCCAGTTTGCCGACATGGTGGGTGTCGGCGCGGCGTTCGGCGCGCATCAGAACTACCAGGCGGGCTTCCGGTTTCAGCATTTATCCAACGCCGGTATCGAACACCCGAATCCTGGTATAAATTTCAGCCAGTTATATTTGCAGTACAACTTCTGACGGGGACCGGGTCCATCGGGTCCTTCCATCGTGAGAGGAACCGATCGATGCCGGCACAACCCCCCGATGCGCCCGCCGAGGCAATCCGCGAACTCGAGCGCAGCCGTTTTCGCGCAATGGTCGACGGCGACGGCGAGGTGCTCGACACGCTGCTGGCGGACAACGCCAGCTATGTCCACACCAATGGCAAGCGTGAGTCGAAGCGGCAGTTTATCGATGCAATCACCGCCGGCCGGCGGCGCTACCGGCAAATCGAGATCGAGACTCAGGACCTGATGCCGGGCGGGCGGGACACGTGGATAGTGCATGGACGCGCGCTGATCGAGATGGAGTCGAAAAACGGCGC
>NZ_CAXTGZ010000802.1:0-2337 GCF_964243625.1 uncultured Caballeronia sp. | reverse complement strand
TGCCGAACAGACGTCGGCTGACCCACCACAGACCCGCCCCCAGCAACATGGCAGGCGTCAACTGATAGTTCACGAACGCGCTGCCAATATTGAATTTCTCGGTGCTGGCGAACGTCGACGCGCCGTCGTTTTTGTACTGCGCATTGCTGTACGACGCGCCCACCGTGAACGACCCGATGGCGTACTGGATCGCACCGCGCGCGATGCCGAGCGATTTGGCGGTAGCGTAGCCCGTATTGATGGCGCCGTCGAAAATCGCGTCCGACGACGAGGTCGGATCCCAACCGTCGCGGAAGGCGCCGGCGGTCGGGTTCGGATTGGTCGCGAGGAAGTAACCTCCGGCAATGCCGAGCGGGCCGTTGTTGTACGTGACCGCACCGCTGTACGTGTAACCCTGACCCGTGCGACCGGCAAGACCGCTGAACGCATACAGGCCTTCAAACTGCAGCCCGGCAAAATTCGGCGAGACGTACTTGAGCGCATTGGACACGCGCAAGCTGTTGTCGTAGTTGTCGACGTCGCCCGGCGTCGCGAAGGCGCTGCCAAAGTAGTTGTCTTCGGTGATTGGCTGGACCATGTCGACGAGCGGATCGTACTGGCGGCCGATCGTGGCAGTACCCCAGGAATCCCCGGTCAACCCGACGAACGCTTGCCGCCCGAACTCCTTGCCTCCCTGTCCAAGCGTGCCATTGGCAATGTCGAAGCCATTTTCCAAATCGAAAATTGCTTTCAGACCTCCGCCGAGATCTTCAGATCCCTTCAAGCCCCAGCGATCACCAGAAAGCGTGCCGTCAATGAAACCCCAGCGAGCGCCCGAACTGGTTTTAACGTAACCGACACCTGCATCGATAGTGCCGTATAGCGTGACACTGGATTGAGCATAGGCGGCGCCGGTCATTCCGAACAGCGTCAACGAAAGCGCACTTAAAGCGATCTTTTTCATTCCGTTCTCCACGCGATAAAAAATCAGGAAGCGAATCAGCGCAGAGCATACATCTCAAAAAAACGAGTAATTAAAGCTGTTGCCCTTTTGCAACTTGATCAAGTCAATCGAAGTCGCTGATTAATAAACGAAAGATGCCCATCGGCAAATGAATGCAGGATGGGCAGTTTAAGGGCGAGACCGTAAGCCCGCTTACGGTCTCTAACTCGCACTGAAAATGTTTGGCAACAACTTTCGTGGAAGACGCGAGTTGCTTTTAATCTAGTACAGCTTTATGAAAAAGTCAAAACCCCTCGGGCGGCATTACGCTTCCTTTAAATGCAATTACATGATGTTTTCGAATGGCAGCGGATGCAGTTTCGTTTTCGCTTCCATTTGGTGCGGTAAATAGAATCGTCTGATTAACCAACTTTGATTTTTATCGATATGCGCAATTAATAATTCCGAATTGCACAATATTAATAACGTAGTCGGCTGTTCGGGAAGCGTAGTTCGATCGTCGTCCAGCCGTTATCGCAAACGCCGCAACAATGCTTTGTCTTTTCTGACATGAATGTTAAGCGTGCGCTTACCTATACTGAATTCACTGAAACGCAAACGGGTGTTTGCGCGAAAACAAGATCTGGAGGTAAGCATCATGAAACTTTCAACCATCATCGTTGCGGCTGCGCTGGCCGTCCCTGCTTTCTCCGCATTTGCTCAAAGTCAACCGCTGACCCGCGCTGATGTGAAGGCGCAGCTCGTTCAGGTCGAACGGGCCGGTTACAACCCGACGACGGACCGTACGACATATCCGGCAGAGATTCAGGCGGCCGACGCGAAGATCGCAGCTCGGAATGACCAAGCCAGTTACGGTGGCGTTGCGGATACCTCTTCAGCATCGGGTGCCTATCACGCGCCGGCATATACGGGCACAGCGAACGGAGTCAAGCCGGTCTACTTCGGTCACTAAGCTGATCCGGCAGTAGAGGCTGCAGCCGCATGGAACGCTGACCGCTATCAATAAAAATAAGCGGTCAGCTTGCTTTTAAAGAACCTCCTCCACCGGTCTACATGCTGGTGGACTTGCCCAGAGCCAGCGCCTGGGCTTTTTTGCGGCCGTTCGAGATTCGAAGTGGATTACTTCGGCGCGAATGTTACGGGTGGCATTGGCGCGGTATTGACCGACAGATGGAACACTTCCGGCCGCGAGTAGTGGCCGGCCACATCGAAGTCGAGATTGCTGGCGCGGCCGATAGTGGTATCGATATCCGCATAAAGAATCGTCTCTGTGTCGAACACGGGTCCGGCAAGCACCTTGCCGAGCGGATCGACGATCATGCTGCCGCCGCGCATGATGAAATCATCGACGCCCGCCTCCATACAAAAGTCTTCGCGATAAAACGGCGGGGATT
>NZ_CAXTGZ010000801.1:0-2341 GCF_964243625.1 uncultured Caballeronia sp. | reverse complement strand
TCGAGTGAACGGCCGTTTGCGTCCAACGCCCGAGGCCGAAGCGTTACTGCCGGACGTGGCGGATATCTTCAACCGGCTTGACGCGGTAGAGCGTTTGTCGCGCGACCTTGCGGGCGGTTTGCGTGGCTCGCTATCGATTGCGGCAACCTCGCCGCTTGCCAACGGGCTCCTAGCGCAGACGGTTGCCAGCTTCACCAAGGCTCGTCCCCACGCGAAGATTGCGCTTCAATCGCTCGGTTCGCCCGTGGTCCTTGAGCGTGTATTGAACCGGGAAGCCGACATCGGACTGGCCTATGAGCCGATCATCAGCGCGCAGGTCGAAACCGAAGTCCTCTCGCGAGGAAGCATTACGTGCGTCTTGCCCGAGTCGCACCCGCTTGCGAATCGATCGTCGATATCGCCGGCCGACTTGGTGCCCTATGCCATCGTCACCTATTTGCCGCAAGCACTGCTTCGTCCCTATGTGGACAAGGCGATGAGCGATGCCGGCGTCGCGTTGAACATCAGCGTCGAAGTAGGCCTATCGATCACCGGAATCATGCTCGCGTTCAATGGCGCAGGCGTCGCGCTGGTCGAACCGGACCTGCTTCGGGCGATGCGCTTGCCTGGAATGGTCAGTCGTCCGCTGGTCCCGCAGGTCGAATTCAAGAGCCTTCTAATTCTGAACCGATCCGCTCCGCGTTCGCGCATTGTGCTTGAATTCATCGACTGTCTGCGCGCGCAAGCGGCGGCTGCCTAATAGGACCAATCCTAGCGGATCAGTCCTAGAGGGTCAGTCCCAGAGGGTCAACCGTAGTTCATCACTGTAGCTTATGGAGTAGAGCGATTTAATGATTGGATTGGGAGCCCGCCTTTTCCTAGACTTCGTGGACGTTTTTCCTTTTGAGAGCCGTCCATGCTTCAGCGCGCCGAACCCAAGACTATTTACCGTCCCGATCAAAAGGGCCTCTATTTCCCGCAGTATCCAAGCTTCGCGACAGTAGCTGAGGAGCGCCTGCATCGAAAGCAGCGCTTAGCTGCCGTGTGCCGGGTCTTTGCGAAATATGGGTACGAGTATGGTTTTGCTGGTCACGTCACGGTGCGCGACCCGGAACATACAAACCTGTTCTGGACCAACCCATTTGCAATGGATTTTGGCCGCGTGCGCGTGTCCGACTTGCTGCTGGTCGACCACGAGGGGAACGTCGTGGAAGGCACGTGGGCCGTAAACCGCGCCGGCTTCGTGCTGCATTCGGCAATCCATCAGGCCAATCCGCACATCGTCGCGTCCTGCCATGCCCATACGACCAACGGTATGGCGTGGGCGGCGTTGGGCCGCCCGCTCGATCCGATCACTCAGACAGCCTGCGGCTTTTATGAAGACCACGCTCTGATCACGGAAGAAGCCGGCGCGGTGGTCGTCGACAAAGACGCAGGCTCCACTGTCGCCGCCGCATTCGGAGACAACAAGGCGGCGATTCATCAAAACCACGGTCTGTTCTCGGCGGGACGCGAAAGCGTCGATGAAGCCGCGTGGTGGTTCATCGCGCTTGAGCGGGCATGCGAGATCCAGATCAAAGCCGAGTCGACCGGCTCGCCCTTGAAGCTGATTGGACGCGAAGCCGCGATTCACTCGCGCAATCATCTTGCGACGCCGTTCATGGCGTGGCTGCACTTCCAGCCAATCTACGACGCGATCGCGCGCCACGAGCCCGATTTATTCGACTGATTCTTGGTTGTCAGCCGGACTTGCATATCGATATAAAAAACGCCATTTGGGAGACACCGTGGCTAACACATTCGCAAAAACGGCAAGCGCGGATCTTGCTTCCCCGGGCATGCAAGTCGCCGAATCCGGCAAGCCGATTCCGCGCGCTCGCTGGATCCGCATGGGCACCTTGATCTTCCTCGCCTATCTCGGTTGTTACGTCGACCGGAGCAATATCAGCGTCGCCGCGCCGGAAATGGTGCGCCAGTTCGGCATGACGGGCGTTGTCACGGGTTTCCTCCTTGCTGCGTTTTTCTGGGGATACGTCGTGATGCAGATCCCCGGCGGCTGGCTGGCTAACCGCTTCGGGCCGAAATGGGTGATCGTGACTAGCCTTGCGGTGGTCGGCGTGACTGGCATTGCATCGGGACTGGCGACCACGTACGACCAGATCGTCGGCATTCGTTTCGTGATGGGCGTGGCCGAGGGCGTCATCTGGCCAAGTTTCGCAACTATCATCATGCGGTGGTTTCCAAGCGCGGAACGCAGCCGCGCGGTCAACCTCGCGCAGTATGTATTGCCGCTGTCGTCTGCACTGATGGCTCCGATCGCGGGAGCGCTTGTCGCACGTTTCGGTCCGCACGACCGCGTTGA
>NZ_CAXTGZ010000800.1:0-2354 GCF_964243625.1 uncultured Caballeronia sp. | reverse complement strand
GATCGCGAGTCTTTCGCAAAATCAGTCGAACGCACGCGCCCGGTCGATTGCTTCTTCGATCCGGTCCACGGCGATCACTTCCAGTCCGTCGATAGGCTGTTTCGGCGCGTTCGCCTTCGGAATCAGTGCGATCGAAAAACCGAGCTTGGCCGCTTCCTTCAGCCGGTCCTGACCACGCGGCGATGGCCGGATTTCGCCCGCAAGACCCACCTCGCCGAACACGATCAAGCCCTTGGGCAACGGCTTGTTGCGCAGGGATGACTGAATGGCCAGCAGCACGGCCAGGTCGGCGGCGGGTTCTGTGATCTTCACACCGCCGACTGCGTTCAGGAACACGTCCTGATCGAAGCAGGCAATTCCCGCGTGCCGATGCAACACCGCCAGCAGCAATGCCAGCCGGTTCTGCTCGAGTCCCACGGCAAGGCGTCGCGGATTCGGCACGTGGGCGGTATCGACCAGTGCTTGTACCTCCACCAGCAGCGGCCGCGATCCCTCTTGGGTGACGAGCACGCAGGACCCCGGCACGCTCTGCTCATGCTGCGATAAAAACAGCGCCGATGGATTCGCCACGCCACGCAGACCGCGCTCGGTCATTGCGAATACACCAAGCTCGTTGACCGCGCCGAACCGGTTCTTGAACGCGCGCACGAGCCGGAACGACGAATGGGTATCGCCTTCGAAGTACAGCACGGTATCGACGATATGTTCCAGCACGCGAGGTCCGGCGAGATTGCCCTCTTTCGTCACGTGACCGACCATGATGATGGCCGTCCCGGTCTGCTTGGCTATCCGCGTCAGTTGCGCCGCGCATTCGCGCACCTGTGCAACCGATCCGGGTGCCGAAGTCAGCGCTTCGGAATAAACCGTCTGAATGGAATCGATGACCGCCACTTCCGGCCGTTCGGCATCGATGGTTGCCTGGATCCGCTCAAGCTGGATTTCCGCGAGCAGGCGCAAATCGGGCGCCGCGTTGCCCGAATCGCCGAGCAAGCCGAGCCGTTGGGCGCGCAATGCGATCTGCGCGCCGGATTCTTCGCCACTGATGTAAAGCGCGGGCCGTTCACGCGCGATTTCCGCGAGCGATTGCAGCAACAGCGTCGACTTGCCGATGCCCGGATCGCCCCCGATCAACACCACGCCGCCCGCGACCAGACCGCCGCCCAGCACGCGATCGAACTCGCCGATACCCGTTGTGAAGCGCGGCACATCCGACGCTTCGATTTCCGACAAACGCTGCACAGGCGATGTCTTCGCCAGCGCCTGGAAGCGATGCGCCGACGGCGACTCCGCCACCGACTCCACCAGCGTATTCCACGCGCCGCAAGCCGGGCACTGGCCCTGCCATTTCGGCGCTTGCCCGCCGCATTCCGTGCATACGTAAAGCGTTTTAACCTTCGCTACTTTCGCCACTCGCCTTCCTGGGTTTCATCGTTACACACACAAACTTGCTGTTATTCAGCCCGCATCGGCACACGTTGCGCGACCGCGCACATCAGCTCGTAGCCGACCGTGCCGCACGCGGCGGCAACGTCATCGACAGGCAGCTTCGCACCCCACATTTCCACATGCGTTCCGATGCCAGCCGTCGGCACCGGCGTCAGGTCCACCGTGATCATGTCCATGGAGACGCGCCCGACAATGCGCGTGAGCACGCCATCCACAATGACAGGCGTGCCTTCCGGCGCGCAACGAGGATAACCGTCCGCATAACCGCACGCCACTACGCCAATGCGCATAGGCGAAGTGACGGAAAACGACGAACCATAGCCCACCGTCTGCCCTGCCGTCACGGTCTGCACGGCGATCAGTTCGGACGCGAACGTCATGGCCGGCTTCAGGCCGATATTCGCCACGTCCTCGGTCCTGCCCGACGGCGACGCGCCATACAGCATGATCCCCGGGCGCACCCAGTCGAAATGCGATCCGGCGTGCCAGAGCACGGCTGCCGAATTCGCCAGGCTGCGCGTGCCGGCAATGCCCTCGGCACCGCGCTCGAACGCTTCCATCTGATGGTCGATGCCGCGAGGACCGTCGGCATCGGAGAAATGGGTCATCAACGTGATCTGGCCAATGCCCTGCACCGCCCGCGCCCGTTCCCATGCGGCGCGAAAACGCTCGGGCGCGTAGCCCAGGCGGTTCATGCCCGTATTCATCTTCAGTTGGATATTCACCGGTTTCGACAAGCGCGCCATTTCGAGCATGCGCAACTGTTCGTCGCAATGAACGCCGGTTGTGAGGCTGTACCGGTCGATTACATCGATATCTGTCGGACGAAAAAAGCCTTCCAGCAGGAGAATCGGGCCGGCCCAGCCGAGTTCACGCAACTTGACCGCTTCCTCTAGGTCAAGAAGACC
>NZ_CAXTGZ010000799.1:0-2357 GCF_964243625.1 uncultured Caballeronia sp. | reverse complement strand
CGCATGGAAGGAGTAAGACCATGACTACTTCGACCCGAATGATTTGTGCACGCAAAAAATACGAAACTGTTCTATAAATATACTAGGACGCCGTTTTGACATACCCAATTAGCGTTTACGCGCAACAGGAAATCTAGATCCTCCCTTTACAACCGCATCTTTGCTACGACTTCACCATGCAAACCAAAGGTACGCGGTCCGACCGTGTAAGAGAATCCATCGAAAGCGAGATAGCGGAGGGAACGCTGCCGCCCGGTTGTCCTCTTGACGAAGCGCTTTTGATGTCACGGTTCGACGTCTCGAGAACCCCAGTTCGCGAAGCCCTCCTGCAGCTGGTGGGAGCGGGCATGGTCGAAATGCGTCCTCGGCAAGGCGCAGTGGTCGCTGAGATCGCGCTCCCCCGATTGATCGAAATGTTCGATGTGATGGCCGAATTTGAAGCCATGTGCGGTCGACTCGCTGCACGTCGAATAACAAAAATCCAGCTCGCGGAATTATATAAATTCCACGATGCATGCAGGGCTGCTTCCCATGCCGGCGATCGCGACCTTTACTATCGGGAAAACGAACGATTTCATTTTATTATCTACGCCGCCAGCCATAACGTTTTCCTATACGACCAAGCCAAAATCTTGCATCGACGTTTGCGGCCATACAGGCGGCTACAACTGCGTGTACCACGTCGAATGCAAGACTCGTTTATGGAGCATCAGGAGGTGGTAGAAGCGCTAACACGTGCGGATGGGGAGGCAGCAGCCTCAGCTTTACGAAGCCATGTCCTTGTGCAAGGGGAACGCTTCGGGGATCTTATTGCGGCCATGTCGCAAGCAGCCCTGTAACACATTAGATACCTCATCTCCGCCTCGACTATCGCCCAAAGGCCGGTCAAGTCTCGATAAAATTTGTTGGACATTCTCGGAAATCCAAATCTCGAGCGGCGATTTAATGTCCGCGTGCTTCGTCCAAAATGTAACTAATGGCGGAATAGAGATGATGTGCAAGAAGCGGAGCATACCGAAATGATATGTTCCTAGACGTGCCAGCCGAGCGCGCTTCGGCATACCCGCGAAGGCTAAGTTTTGGAAACTTGCGAATGAAAAGCTTAGTTAAGCGTTCGGTTATCGCCTTCATGCAGCTGTGCGAAGTAGTTCTCCGCGAGAACAGAGCTCAAACGTAGCTTAGTTTTGGATATTTTGCTCGCAATCTTCTCAGTATCGCAGCGAATCGTAATGTTGTGGTTATCCGATACATCCGTTCCCTGCCGAATTGGGTCGTTTACGCAAAGATGCCCGTGCGGAGTGAGAGCGATGGTGGGCGCTGATCAGACCGTTGGTCTCGACATTCGATTTGCTGGGCGTTAACATGTACTTGCCCTCTAGCACAACGACGTCAAACTACAAAACAAGTACGCTGAGCCTTACCAAGCCTCATGTCTCGACTATCCCCGTTTCATGAAGGCACCGCTGTTTGACCGGCAGAGTTAGCCGAAAAGTGGTGCCACGCCCGACTTCACTTTCAACGCTTAAGGTTCCATCATGCTTTTGTACGATGCTGTACGACAATGACAATCCGAGCCCTGTTCCTTTACCCACCGCCTTCGTCGTGTAAAACGGGTCGAAGATACGCGACAGGTTTTCATTCGGTATGCCACAACCCGTATCCGAAATTTCGATCGACACGGTGTCATGTTCTTCGCGCGTACAGATCGTGATCCTGCCTCGCTCCTCGCCTAATGCATGTGCTGCATTGACGAGCAAGTTCATGATCACTTGGTTAATTTCAGATGGCAAACACTCAACGTCTGGTATCTGGCCGTAGTCCTTTACGACATCTGCTTTGTATTTGACCTCACTGTGAATGATGTTCAGCGTGGCATCGATTCCTTGATGCAGATTTGCGGACCGCCATTCCAAATGGTCACCTATGCGAGAGAATTCCGTCAACGCCTGGACGATTTTCCTCACCCGGATGATGCCATCTTTGGTCTCGCCCATCAGCACCGGGATATCCTCTTTCAGAAAAGTTATGTCAACACTTTCACCCAGCACTCGAAGGTTTTTCGTTGACGATTGATCACTAATGAAATGCTCAGCCTCCTCGTAAGCTGCGAGCAGGGCAAACAACTTTTCCAAGTATCCATTTAAGGTGTTGATATTTGAAAATATGAAGCCAATCGGATTATTTATTTCGTGCGCGACACCTGCGGCAAGCTGCCCGATGGCCGCAAGTTTTTCGGATTGAACCAGCTGCGCCTGGGCCTGAGAAAGCTTTGCATTCAATTCAGATAATTCCGCATTGCGCGAGACTAGTTCCATTTCCATCGTCTTGCGCTCGGTAATGTTGTAGTTGATGCCGAC
>NZ_CAXTGZ010000798.1:0-2357 GCF_964243625.1 uncultured Caballeronia sp. | reverse complement strand
AACCGGCTCGCCGGATATTCATAGACTTCATGCGGCGTGCCGATCTGCACGATCTCGCCTTCGCTCATCACGGCGAGGCGGCTGGCCATGGTCATCGCCTCTTCCTGATCGTGCGTGACCATGATGCAGGTGACGCCGACACGGTCAAGAATGTTCACCAGTTCGATCTGCGTGCGCTGGCGGATTTGTTTGTCGAGCGCGGACATGGGTTCGTCGAGCACCAGCAGCTTGGGCCGCTTCACGAGACTGCGGGCAAGCGCCACCCGCTGCTGCTGCCCGCCGGACAACTGGTGCGGCTTGCGCTGCGCATATCGCGCCATTTGCACGAGTTCGAGCGTCGTGTGCACGCGCTCCTTGAGTTCCGCGCCGCGCACGCCTTCCTGCTTCAGCCCGAACGCGACGTTCGCTTCCACCGACATATGCGGAAAGAGCGCGTACGACTGGAACATCATGTTCGTCGGCCGGCGATACGGCGGCATGGCTGCGAGATCCTCGCCATCGATCAATATCTGGCCCGATGTCACCGACTCGAGCCCCGCGAGCATGCGCAGCAAGGTGGACTTGCCGCAACCGGAACTGCCGAGCAGCGCAAACAACTCACCCTTCTTGACCGACAGGTTCACGCCTTTCACCGCGACGGTTTCATCGAATTTCTTGACGACATCGACGATCCGCACGAAGTTCTCTTCCGCCCAGTCCGGGCTGCGCATGCCGGGCTCCGGCCGGCGGCCGTTGGGACCGCCTGATCCGTTCTGGCCGCCTTGTGCGGAAGGCACTGCACTCCACTGCTCACTCATGATCTGCTGCCCGGCTTGTGCGCATCCGCGCGTTCGTGCTGCCTCGTTCCACTGCGTTTTTTTCCTGTACCAATGTTCAAACCGGTGACGAACAAAGCCCCCGGGTGACCGGGGGCTTTGCGTTCATCGTACGCCGTGCCGCATCGCTGCTTTATCGGCCGGACTTCAGCTCGGTCCAGAGCCGGGTCTGCAGGCGCTGGATTTCCGGCGGCAACGGCTTGAGCAGGAACAGCGTCTTGATCACGTCCTGCGGCGGATACACGGCGGGATCTTCAGCCACATCCTTCGATACGTACTTGCGCGCTTCCTGGTTCGCGCTCGGGTAATACACCTCGTTCGTGATCGCGGCGTGAACCTGCGGCGTCTCGATGTAATTGATCCACTCGAGCGCGGCTTCCTTGTTCTTCGCGTCCTTCGGGATGGCCATCACGTCGAACCAGACCGGCGCGCCGCCCTTCGGAATGTAATATTCGATCTTGAACGCCTTCTTTGCGTCCACGGCGCGGTGCTTGGCGATCACGACGTCACCGGACCAGCCGTAGGTAAAGCACACATCGCCGCCCACCAGGTCGTTGATGTAGCCAGACGAGTTGAATTGCGTGATGTACGGGCGGATCTTCTTGAGCATCGCGAGCGCGGCGCGGTAGTCGGCCGGGTTCGTGCTCATCGGATCCTTGCCGATGTAATGCAGCGCCGCCGCAAACATCTGGTCCGGCGCGTCGAGCACCGACACGCCGCACGCCTTCAGCTTCGAGATGTTTTCCGGCTTGAACAGGATGTCCCAGTTATCGAGCGGCACGTTCTTGCCGAGAATCTGCTGGACCTTCGTCACGTTGTAGCCAAGACCCGTCGTGCCGTACGCCCAGGGCACCGTGTACTGGTTGCCCGGGTCCGCGCCGGCGACGAGTTTCATCAGGTCGGGATCGAGGTATTTGAGGTTCGGGAGCTTGGATTTGTCGAGCGGAGAAAAAATGCCGGCGGCGATCTGCTTGCCCGCGTAATTGCTGGTCGGCACCACGATGTCATAGCCCGAATTGCCTGTAAGCAACTTGGCCTGCAGCGTGTCGTCGCTGTCGTAGTTGTCGTATTTGACCTTGACGCCGGTCTGCTTCTCGAAGTTCGGGATGGTGTCCTTGGCAATATAGTCCGACCAGTTGTAGACGTTGAGCTGCGTGTCTTTCGCCGATGCCGGCATCGACGCTCCCAATGCCATTGCAGTGGCCACTACTAACGCCGCCGCGCCTGCGCGCTTTGACAACTGGTCCGCCAATTTCTCTGCCATATCAGTTCCTCCGTCCTTTCGACTTGCCGGCCGTTGACTACCCTCATCCCGATGCGCCCTTTCCTTATAGCTCAATCGAGACGGTGAAAAAAACGAAAACTATCATCAAAACGCGTCGCACCAAAAAACAATCGGGAGCGATTGTCGCGCAAAGTGCACATGCGCAGAATCACTGCCTGCAAGGACTGGCGCGAGCTGGTGCATTGTGGCTGGTGCGGACACGGCACCTTATCGATACCGGTAAAGACCATAATGCCGCCAATGAATCTGAAAGCGCA
>NZ_CAXTGZ010000797.1:0-2360 GCF_964243625.1 uncultured Caballeronia sp. | reverse complement strand
CCATCCAACGCCCATCCAACGCCCCATTCCCATTTCCATCGTAATATTCACCTTTCAGGGCCCGCGCGCCCAGCGCCTCCCCGTATAAC
Organism: uncultured Caballeronia sp.; assembly: GCF_964243625.1. Lineage (NCBI taxonomy): Bacteria > Pseudomonadati > Pseudomonadota > Betaproteobacteria > Burkholderiales > Burkholderiaceae > Caballeronia > uncultured Caballeronia sp. The sequence goes on along the minus strand of NZ_CAXTGZ010000797.1, from coordinate 2,271 downwards.
CTCTAGCCTGGAACCCCCATCCATGGACCGTTTCCTAGCGATGAAAGTCTTCGTCCGTGTCGTCGAGAGCGGCAGCTTCTCGAAGGCCGCCGATGCCTTGCGCCTTCCCGCCGCCAGCGTCTCACGCACCGTGCAAGCCCTCGAAGCTCACCTCGGCGCGCGCCTGCTCAACCGCACCACGCGCAGCATCAGCATCACCGAAGACGGCGAAATCTATTACGAGCGCTGCGTGCGCGTCCTCGGCGAAGTCGATGACATGGAATCCGTGCTCTCACGCTCGAAACTCAGCCCGAAAGGCACCGTGCGCGTCAGCCTGCCAGCCCTCATGGCGAAAAGCACGATCATCGGCGCGCTGCCGGAATTTTTCGCGGCCTACCCGGATATCCGGGTAGAAATGAGTCTCACCGATAAACAAGTCGACATCATCGAAGCCGGTGTCGATTGCGTGATCCGCGTAGGCGCTGTCGGCGATATCGGCCTGGTCGCGAAGACCATCGGACGATATTCGCAAATCACGGTCGCGGCGCCATCGTATATCGAGAAATACGGCGAACCGAAGACGCTCGAGGATCTCGAGAATCATTATTGTGTGGACTATCTGGTAAGCAAGACGGGACGCGTCAGGCCATGGGAATTCGTCGTGGACGGGGAAACGCGCACCGTTCCACTCAAGGCGATGCTCGCCGTGAACGACGCCGAATCGTACGTGGAATGTGGCTTGAAAGGACTCGGACTGATCCAGGCGTCGGGCTACACGCTGACATCGTATGTGGAAAGCGGGGAGCTGCGCGAGGTGCTGCAGGCGTATCCATCGTACCCGCGGATCGTGTCCATTCTTTACGCGGCCAACCGGCATCAGCCGCGTCGCGTGAAAGTGTTTATTGAATGGATAGCAGAGGTGTATAGGCGCCAATCATCGCTGCAAGTGCCTGCGGACGATCCGCTTGCCGGCCAGACGCGGCTTGCAGACCACTCGCTGCCTAACGGGCAGGTCAGGAACGGGCACGTTACGTCTTGACGGTCGCCGCGCTTTCAAATTTTGCGCGCGCGTGGTTATACATCCACTCGAGCGTGTCGTAGATCGGCGTAACCGGCACGCGGCCAATCGCACGACGCAACTTGACGTTCGAACCGACGAGCTTCGCAATCTCATTGCGGCGCATGAAGCGAGGGTCGACGAACACCTCGATCTCGTACCCCGCGATACGGCGCATCATGCCGAGGATTTCGCCAAGCGAATGGCCGATACCGGAACACGTGTTGAACGCTTCGCCCACGGGCGCTTTTTCGATCAATTGCGTGTAGACCTCGACGACATCGCGGACATCGGAAAAATCACGGCTCACCGCGAGGTTACCCAGCGACATTTTTTGTTCGTGGCGCGCGTGGTGATTGACGATCTTGGGCAACAGGAAATCTTCGCCCTGGCCGACTCCCGTGTAGTTGAACGGCCGCGTAAAGAAAATAGGCAGGCGGTCGAGCCATAAACGCGCCATGTTCTCCATGGCGAGCTTGCTGACTGCGTAGTCGTTGCCGGGATTGAGCGGCACGTTCTCGTCGATGACTTCCACGTTCGCGTTGCCATACACATTCGATGTGCTCGCCATCAGCACCGCACGGGGCTTTTTATCGAGGAGCGCGAGGGCATCGAGCAGATTGCGCGATCCCATGATGTTGACGAGATAACTTTGTGTCGGCGGATTGCCGGTAACGTGCGCAAGACCGGCCAGATGCACGACGACGTCCGGGTTCGCGTCGGACACGCAAGCGCGCACGGCGTCGAGATCCAGGAGATCGACCGGCACGCCGGTCGTCCCCGGTACATCGGCCTCCGATGCCGGCGAGGTCGTGCCCCACACGTCGTAGCCTTCGTCCAGCAGACGCTCAGCCATGTGGCGTCCGGTGAATCCCGAAAGACCCGTGATGAGAGCGCGGCGACGCTTCTTGCCGCCATCAGGATGTTTTGTGTCGTTCATTGCGCTTGGTATGTGCGGCGATCATGTCGCGGGTGGATTGCAGCGCCTTCTGTTTGCGCCATTCCGACATGGCGACCCTTGAGCAACTTATTGGTAAGCAAGCTTCGTGCTGCGCGCCAACGAGGTGCCGGGGCCATTTTTCGCATCGATTCAGCCGAGAATTTTAACATGCGGGTCATTACGCAAGGGGACAGAACAAACCGGGTTATTCGCTGCAGCGGCAGTGGGGCTCGCGCCGGGAAACGGCTGGAAAACTCGTTGAAATCGGGTTGAGCGGTTTTGGAATGGGAAGCTC
>NZ_CAXTGZ010000796.1:0-2369 GCF_964243625.1 uncultured Caballeronia sp. | reverse complement strand
CTCGCGGCGAACGCCAGCACCACGACGTAGGTCAGGAACAGCGGCTTGACCCAGCCGAACCGCGTCGCGATCCACCACAGCGCCAGCAGGATTAGCGTGGTGACAAGGCTGATTTGCCAAGTACTTCCCTGCCCCAGCGCGCCGTAACTACGTGCGCGCTTGCGCCGCGTGCGCGCCTGCGACCGTTCGCTTGCTGCGTTCGGATCGACTGCAACGCTCAAGGCTTTTGTACCGGAAGGGGATACCATTAGTGGACTCCTCCCGATGATGTTTCGTGAACGAGCGTCAGCACACGCTCACGCATCGCAATGAACTCAGTACTCGCTTTCGTGCCGCGTGCATTACGCGATTCGAGAAACTGCCGCGCGAACGGCAGCGTCATTTCATGCACGACACGCCCCGGGTGGGGCGCCATGATGATCAGGCGCGTCGCGAGAAAGAGCGCCTCCTCCACATCGTGAGTGATGAAAAAGAATACGCCCTTCGATTCGTTCCACAGGTCCAGCAACAACTCTTGAATCGACTCCCGCGTGAAGGCGTCGAGGGCGCCCAAAGGCTCGTCAAGCAGCATTACCTGCGGTGACGATGCGATCGCCCGCGCGACGCCCACACGCTGCTGCATCCCACCCGATAACTCGTACACCGGCTTGTGAGCGGCGTCAGCGAGACCAACTTTACGAAGACACTCCATGCCGATCGGGCGTCGCTCATGCAACGGCATCTTGCGCAGGCGAAGACCGAACTCCACATTCTCGATCACGTTCATCCATGGCATCAACGCATGCTTTTGGAACACGACACCGCGTTCGAATCCAGGGCCATCGACCGCCTTACCGTCGAGCACGATTTCGCCACGGGTGGGCGCAATGAAGCCGGCGATCGTGTTCAACAACGTTGTCTTGCCGCACCCCGACGCCCCGAGCGCCACAACAAATTCACCGGCTTCTATAGACAGAGAGACGTTTTCGAGCGCCAGATTCGGGGGGCCTTTTTTGGCAGGATATTCGATCGACAGATCCTTGATTTCGAGCATGGTGGATATCCGTAAATGAGCTGGTCAGTGCAATTCTTGCAGCCGCACGCCCTCGCTACTGGGCGAGCGCTCTGGCATATTCGTCCGTGACGCCAACCGAATAGTCGGGCAATGTCGACTGCAGCGTCTTCTGGTCCTTCAGGAAATCCGCTGTTGCTTGCAAGGACTTCGCGGCGCCCGATGCCTTGCCGCCGCCGAGCCACTCGCTCGATGCCTGCTGCTTCGCCGTCGGAAACTGGTAGAGCGCGAGCGATTCCTTGACCTCGTCCGGCGCACCGCCCGACACGGCTGCAACTGCCTTTCCTTCTGCCGTCGCGCCTGTCCACTGATCCGGATGCGCACGATAATCTGCGTCGCCCTTTGCCAGAATTTTGACGAACGTCGCCATGAATTGCGGGTTGGCTTTCGCCCAGTCACGGTTCACGACAAAGCCATCGAACGTCGCGAGGCCGGTATCGGCGGCGATCTTGCCGGATGTTGTGACGACCTTCCCGTTCGCCTCCACCTTGGACAATACCGGGTTCCAAATGTAAGTCGCATCGATATCGCCGCGCTCCCAGGCTGCCGCGATTTCTGGCGGCCGCATGTTGAGCACCTTGACATCGGACGAGCTCAAGCCTGCTTTCTTGAGAGCGAGCAATGCATGGAAGTGACTTGTCGATACGAACGGCACGCCGAGGCGCTTGCCTTTCAATTGCGCGACCGTGGTCACGCCGCTGCCGTTGCGCGTGACGAGCGCTTCTGCGTCGTTGATGTTGTCGAGAATCCAGAACAGTTGGATAGGCAACCCCTGGCTCAGACCGGCTGCGACCGGGCTTGACCCTGCTTCGCCGAGCTGCACGTTGCCCGACGCCATAGCACGGATTACATCGCCGCCGCCGCCGAACTTGCGGTAGCTGACTTTATAGCCGGTCTGCTTGCCGACTTCGTCGAGTTGCTGAGCGTAACGCCACGGCACCATCATGTCCTGATAGGCGATCGTCACTTCCTTGTCGGCCGCGAGCGCGTGGCCAGCGAGCGTTGCGGTGCATAAGGCAACGAACACGCGTGCGATCTTGAGCAGCGAACCATTTTTTGGGTTTGAACGCCAGGCCGAAACTTTCATGCGGGAATCCTCGGGGAAATAGATGATGCTCGGGAACACGGGAAAGGTCTGCTCGAAGATTTACGTTCATTCACATCGAGTCTGGATCCATTGATGCACGATCCTGACCAGCCGATGGAGCCAGCGAGGGGTATCGATTGGGCCAGTGCAGGGTTTTGGCGATGGACTGAGCGGTGATGGATTTGCGCGGAACGCCTGGGCCGGAAATTCATGCAAGGTGGCGCTGATGTA
>NZ_CAXTGZ010000795.1:0-2373 GCF_964243625.1 uncultured Caballeronia sp. | reverse complement strand
ACGTTCCGGGTTTGGAATGAACTCGTCCTTCACCGGCGGTTTCGCCAGAACGACCGCCGGGTCGCCGCCTGCCGCGAGCCAGCCGAGACGCGCTGCGCCCAACGCCGCGCCCGTCTCGCCGCCGCCGTGCGTGCGAGTGCGGGTGTTGAGGGCATCGGCCAATAACTGGCCCCAGTACTTGCTGCGCGCACCGCCGCCCAAGAGCGACAACGCGTGTACTTCCGTGCCGGCGGCCTGCAAGGCGTCGAGGCCATCGGTCAACGCCAGCGTCACGCCTTCGAGCACCGCGTAGCCGAGCAGCGCGCGATCGGTTGCGTGCGTCATGCCGAAGAACACGCCCTGTGCATAAGGGTCATTGTGCGGCGTGCGTTCGCCGCTGAGATACGGCAGGAACAGCGGCGCGATCTCGAGCGCAGCCGGATCGAGCGCTTCGATTTCGGCGAGCAGCGTGGGTTCGTCGGTAGAGGTCAGTTTGCAGACCCAGCGCAAGCAACTCGCCGCCGACAACACCACGCTCATCTGATGCCATCTGTCGGGAATGGCGTGGCAGAACGCGTGCACGGCGGACGCCGGATTCGGCCTGAAGCGATCGCCCACCACGCACAGCACGCCCGATGTTCCAAGCGACAGGAAGCCATCGCCCGGTTCTGTCGCGCCGATACCCACTGCGCTCGCCGCGTTATCGCCACCGCCTGCCGCGACGATCACGCCATCGCGCAGACCGAGTTCGCGTGCGAGTTCCGGCAGCAACGTGCCCGACGGTTCGCTGCCTTCGGCAAGCGCCGGCATCTGCGCGCGCGTCATGCTGCATGCGGCGAGCAGTTCGTCGGACCAGTCGCGGCGTGCGACATCGAGCCACAACGTGCCCGCTGCATCCGATGGATCGGACACTTTCGTGCCCGTCAGATGCAGGCGCAGATAATCTTTCGGCAACAACACGCAAGCCGTCCGGTTGAAGATATCCGGCTCGTTATGTTTCACCCAAAGCAGTTTGGGCGCGGTGAAGCCGGGCATCGCGAGATTGCCGGCAATGCGATGCAACTCCGTCGCGGTTTGCGTGAGTTCGTCGCATTCCTTGTCACTGCGCATGTCGTTCCAGAGAATCGCCGGACGCAGCACGCGATCTTCGGAATCGAGCAGCACCGCGCCGTGCATCTGTCCCGACAAACCGATACCGCGAATCTGCGCGAACTCTTGCGGGAATTTGTCGCGCAAGGCGAAGAGTGCAGCGCGCGTGCCGTCCCACCAGTCGAGCGGATTCTGCTCCGACCAGCGGGGTTTCGGACGCGATACGGTGAACGGCGTACCCGCCGTGCCGATGACGCTGCCATCGCTTGCAAGCAGCAGGACTTTTACTTCGGAGGTGCCGAGATCGATGCCTAAATACATGGACGAACCCTTGATGAAGGCTTGAAGCGGAGAAAACCGGAGGCGCTAATGTAGCGCCGCTGCCGGCGTTACGCCATTGGCATAACACCGGACGGCGGTCACGAGATGTGGGAGGCTCAGCCGCGCTTGGCGAGCCAGGCATCGACGCGGCCAAGCGCTGCGCGCAGCACGCGTTCAAGATCGGCGCTTTGCGCGAGGCTGCCCCAAAGCAGCTTGTCCGCGACGAAAGCCTTCACCGGATCGGCGGCTTCGAAGAAAGCATGCGCGGTCGCCGCGTCCATCACGCCGTCCTGATACGCGTACGGCAGCTTGCCTTCGTGCCAGCGTTCGAGGAAACGGAAGAACAGCGCGGGAAGCATGGCGGTCGCGTCCGGATCGGCCTTGCGCGCGAAACATTCACGCAACGTCGGCGCGATAAAACCCGGGATCTTCGAAAAGCCGTCGGCGGCTACGCGCTGGTTCGTGTCCTGGATAAACGGATTGACGAAGCGGTCCAGCACGACATCGCGATATTTCGCCAGGTCGATGGGGCTCGGCGACAAGCTCGGAATCACGTCCTGGGTGACGTAGTCATCGGCGATTGCGCGGATTTCCGCGTCCTGCGTGCCTTCATGAATGTACTGGTAACCAACGAGCGTCCCCGCCCACGCAATGCAGCTGTGCGTGGCGTTGAGGATGCGGATCTTGGCTTCCTCGTAGGGATGCACCGAATCGACCATTTCCGCGCCGACCTTTTCCCATGCAGGACGACCGGCAATGAACGCGTCCTCGATCACCCACTGGATGAACGCTTCGCCCATGACCGGGGCTTTGTCGTCAAAACCAGTTGCGGCCAGCACGCGCTCGCGGACATCGGGCGTGGGACGCGGCGTGATGCGATCGACCATCGCGTTCGGGCATGAGGTGTTTGCGATCATCCAGTCGCGCAGCGCAGTTTCGCCGCGCAACTGCAGGAATTCGAGCATGCCGGCCTTGAACCGGTCA
>NZ_CAXTGZ010000794.1:0-2374 GCF_964243625.1 uncultured Caballeronia sp. | reverse complement strand
GGATATCCTTTCTTTCCTTCGTGGTACCGACCGCTTCCTCTATGCAGTATATGATCTCCGTAGACGCGTTCACTCGGGTCAATGGTAGGCAAGGCAGTGATCTGCCGATAAAAAGTGTCCAACGTTACGCAGTCGACGAAAGCAAAAAGTTCGGCAAGATCATCTATGACAAAGTAGGTTTCCTGAAAGTCGTCGATCCGCTTGGTAGTTCTCATGACGCGCATCAGATCGAATTTGATTCGGTTCGGCGAGTCGTCGTCTAATGCAAAGAGCGATTCCGTGTACGACGATGCAATCCCAGCACCATAAATTTTAAGCCCGTCTGCTTGACGGACTAAACCAAATTCCACTGTGAACCAATACATACTTGCAAGCTTGTCAAGAGCACCAACTTCTCTTGCGCGCTGAGCAGCGATGCCATAAGCCTGAACGTAATCTGCAAATACGGGATTCATCAGCATTGGCACATGGCCGAACACGTCATGAAAAACGTCTGGTTCTTCGAGATAGTCAAGCTGTGAACGGTCGCGAATGAAGTTCCCAGCCGGAAATCTCCTGTGAGCGAGGTGATCAAAAAACACGTCATCAGGGACAAGCCCTGGTACCGCCACAATTTGCCAGCCCGTGTTCCTCACTAGCACCTGACTCAAGAGGTCGAAGTCAGGAATTTGTTCGCGTCCTAGAGGAAGGGCATTCATTCCTGCAACAAATTCATCACAGGCACGTCCGGCCAACTGCTCAACTTGCCGGTCAAAGAGCATTTTCCAGACAGCATGATTTTCAGAGGTGTAGTTACCCCAACCTTGATCGATCGTCCAATCCGGCCTTTGAATCAAGTTGCTTGACGCCGCACCAACGTTCATTCTCCGTTCCATACAAACCTCAAGTTTGTCCCACTTCGAAGCAAGTCACTCTCATTTGAATCAGATCGTTTTGATACGACAAAGACGCATGTGCGTTGAGTTGGTCGTAAACTCAATGCAGCGTTTGTCAGCCATGACCGTTGATAGTGGGCCTAGGCATAGCAAGTTGCGTAGAGGGCTACGGTGAGCATTTTCCATGTCAATCAGTACTAGCGCGACGACTTCCGATCAGGCTCTCACGCGTTCTCTGCTCCCCAACGCTGACCAATGTTCAGCAAACCGGCAACGCAACCCTGACTGAATTGCGATAGCAATCCGCGTTTACCCTTGCTGAACCGCCAAAAACTTTGCATTTAATTTCAGTTGCAATTATTGTCCCGTGAAACTAATATCATGTCAACTCAACAACGCTGATCCTGCTCGGTGATGGATGTGAGGCAAATCACGGGCGTAAGCGTTGGTACTAGGTGTGCGATCTGCAAGAGAAGACTTTGGGGCGTTGCGCCGCATTTGGTGGATGCACTGGCATGCTACGTCACGGGTTGTTGATGGAAGCGAAGAGCCGGGAGTCTTGGTTGATAGTGCTACTGCTGGGGGCGGTGGTCCGTGCGCTTGAAACGTGTAGGCTCGGCGCAGGTTATGAAGTGGGAACCGTGTAGTGCGAAAGGTATCAAGGCCTGGCCGGTGAGATGCCTCGCTTGAATAAGCCTTTGTTGGTTGTAACTGCGATCTGTGGCGATCGCGAACGACGAAGCTCGGACATCCGATGCTGATAAACCGCTTTACACTCAGATGCTGCTGTGAGTTGCCAACGTTGCAAGTTTTTTAAATCATTGCCCAATAAGGAAGGCCCAGTGAAATTTGCTACTTTAAAATCGGGCGGTCGTGACGGAACGCTTGTGCTGGTCAGCCGGGACTTAAAGTTAGGTGCTTCGCTCGCTCAGATTGCACCGACGCTGCAAAACCTGCTGGACAACTGGGACGAGCTTTCGATACTTGCCGAAGACCTGTACACGCAATTAAATCTTGGCGAGCTTGACGGAACCTTCCCGCTGCTTCCGGCTGACCTCTCAGCCCCTTTGCCACGAGCTTATCAATGGGCCGATTCAAGCGCGTATGTAAATCATATTGAGCTTGTACGAAAGTCGCGCGGAGCAGAAATGCCACCATCGTTCTGGCACGAGCCTATTGTCTACCAAGGGGGCTCCGACACGCTGCTTGGGCCCCGCGATGATATTTTCTGTGGCGGCGACGATTGGGGGTGCGATTTCGAGGCGGAGGTAGCCGTGATCACCGGCGATGTCCCGATGGCATGTTCTCGTGAAGAAGCAAAGTCAGCAATCCGGCTTGTGATGCTAGTGAATGATGTATCTCTTCGCGGCTTGATCCCAGCCGAACTTGCACGCGGCTTCGGATTTTTTCACGGAAAGCCGTCGAGCGCGTTCTCCCCCGTTGCGGTGACGCTCGACGAATTGGGAGACTCCTGGGATGGGAGCAAGGTCACGCTGCCT
>NZ_CAXTGZ010000793.1:0-2375 GCF_964243625.1 uncultured Caballeronia sp. | reverse complement strand
GCGCACAGGTGGCGGAGCGTTTTCCCGCTTATGAAATGGCCGGACTCGCATCGTCGTGGACCGGCGTGTATGACGTTACGCCCGACTGGAATCCGGTCCTCGGGAGTGTCGCCGATATCGAAGGGCTTGTCGTTGGCTTCGGCTTTTCCGGTCATGGCTTCAAGCTGTCGCCGGGTATCGGCAAAATCCTCGCCCAGCATGCGCTCGGCCAGCCGACCGACGTGTCGCTCACGCCCTACTCGCTCGACCGGTTCGCACGCGGTTCATTGCTCGTGGGCAAGTACGGCTCCGGTGCCGTGTCCTGACCCGGCGAAAGAAAAAATGCACCGGCTTGCCCGACTGGCCAAGAGCGTGGGCGCAGCACTAGGGGCATCGCGCGCAGCACTCGATGCCGGCTATGCGCCGAATGCCACGCAGGTTGGCCAGACCGGAAAACAGTTTCACCGGATCTCTACGTGGCGCTCGGCATTTCCGGCGCGATCCAGAACCTCGCCGGGATGAAGGACTCGCGGATCATCGTGGTCGTCAACAAGGACGCGGATGCGCCTATCTTTTCGATTGCTGATTATGGAGTCGTCGGCGATCTTTCCGACTTGATGAGTCAGCTCGATGCCCGTGTTGCCAACGACGGCATGCCTGCTTGAACGCTGGCATGCCTTCTCCTTTACTCATTCCCCCGTTGTATGACTATTGATCCTTTCGAGCAGTACGGTCCCCGCGAGTCGATGGAATACGACGTCGTAATCGTCGGCGGCGGCCCGGCCGGGCTTTCATCCGCCATCAGGTTGAAGCAGCTGGCCCAGGACAAAGGCGTCGAACTAGGTATCTGCGTGCTGGAAAAAGGCTCGGAAATCGGTGCCCATATCCTGTCGGGCGCGGTCATGGATCCGCGTGCGTTGAACGAGTTGCTGCCGGACTGGAAGGCACGAGGCGCACCGCTCACCGTGGAAGTGACCGAAGACCGGTTTCTGTTTTTATCGAAGGACAGCGCGAAGCAGGTGCCTAACTGGCTGCTCCCCGACAACTTCAAGAACCACGGCAACTATGTTGTTAGCCTTGCCAATGTCACGCGCTGGCTCGGCGCGCAAGCCGAAGCACTGAGCGTGGAAATCTTCCCGGGCTTCGCGGCGGCCGAAGTGCTGTACCACGACGACGGCTCGGTGCGCGGCGTTGCCACCGGCAACATGGGCGTGAGCAAGGTCGGCGAAGCCACCGGTAACTTCCAGCTCGGCATGGAGTTGCACGCGAAGTACACGCTCTTTTGCGAAGGCGCGCGCGGTAACCTGGGCCGCCAGATCACCGATAATTTCAAGCTCGGCCAGAACGCCGATCCGCAGGTCTACGGCCTGGGCATCAAGGAGTTGTGGCAGATCGACCCGGCCCGACACAAGCCGGGTCTGGTGATCCACACAGCTGGCTGGCCGCTCGAGACCGACACCTACGGCGGCTCGTTCCTCTACCACATGGACGACAACCAGGTGATGATCGGCTTCGTCGTCGGCCTGGGGTATTCCAATCCGTACCTCTCTCCGTTCGAAGAATTCCAGCGATACAAAACCCATCCCGCGATCCGTTCGTTCCTCGAAGGCGGCAAGCGATTGTCGTACGGCGCGCGGGCGATTGCAGCGGGCGGCCTGATGTCGCTGCCAAAGCTCGTTTTTCCCGGCGGCGCGCTCGTAGGATGCGACGCCGGATTCCTGAATGCATCGCGGATCAAGGGCAGTCACGCGGCGATCAAGACGGGCAAGATGGCCGCGGAAGCGGCATTCGAGGCCTTGCAATCGGGCCGCCAAAGCGATGAACTCAGCGCCTATCCGGACGCGTTCGACCGGTCGTGGCTGAAGACCGAGTTGTATCGCGCGCGCAATTTCAAGCAGTGGATGAGCAAGGGCCTATATCTCGGCACGGTCATGGTCGAATTGGAGCAGAAGGTGCTCGGAGGCAATGTGCCGTGGACGCTGCATCATCGACACGCCGATCATGAGACGTTGAAACCGGCATCGCAATGCACGCCGATCGTGTATCCGAAGCCGGACGGGAAGCTCACGTTCGACCGGTTGTCGTCGGTGTTCATATCGAACACCAATCATGAAGAAAATCAGCCGCCGCATTTGACGCTGAAGGATGCGGCGGTGCCGGTGAACGTGAACTGGACGACGTACGCGGGACCGGAAAGCCGCTATTGTCCGGCGGGCGTCTACGAGTTCGTCAAAGCCGACGATGGCGCGGGAAAGTTGCAGATCAACGCGCAGAACTGCGTGCATTGCAAGACCTGCGACATCAAGGACCCGACCCAGAACATCGATTGGTGCACGCCGGAAGGCAGCGGCGGTCCGAACTACCCCGGCGGCATGTAGGAGACGCTGGCACGGGCC
>NZ_CAXTGZ010000792.1:0-2378 GCF_964243625.1 uncultured Caballeronia sp. | reverse complement strand
TGTAGAGATAACCAAAACGCGTCAGAAGCACTCGCCGCATACTTAACAGTCGAAGGAATGACCTGTCGCCTCGCTCACGGTGGCGCGCAAGCGGTGGACGTCGCGACTGAGTGGCTCCCCGACGTTGTCATAATGGATATATCGATGCCAGGACTAAATGGCGTAGAAGCTACACGTGCCTTGCGACGAGATCTCCGCACGGGAAACATAATTGTCATCGCATTTACTGCTTTGGATGAAGACGAGGTGCTTAGGCACCTGACACATTCGATTTTCGACGGGTATTGTCAGAAAGGCCAGCCTCCGTCCGTCCTGGTTGGTCTGATCAACACGTTTGTGACCTAAAAAATCTTCGAATACGCCGATCTGTTGAACCCGTCGCACATGGAACGCATTGTCTTAGCCCCTCAGCCGATCAGTAAGCGATAACGAGGCTGTTCGCGGACGTTATTTGTTTGGTACAGCCGACAGGATGCTTCGGACCGTCCTGGCCGACCAAGCACGCATGATGGGAAGCCCTACCAACGCGAATAATCGTCGCGGACCGAAAATCACCGAGCAAACAAGCATAATCGAAATCACTTGCGCATTCGGTGACGCAAGCAGGGTGCTGCCGCGAGACCGTTTGGATGGCAGCGCGGGTGCAGTACTCCGAGCGGGATGGTGAAGCGGCCCATTTATAGTATTGTCGCCAGTGTTGTGCTCGGCCTTGAATACATCTCGGGTCGACAATAGGCGGGACAAAACGCGAGCCCGACGTTCCTTGCGAGTCTCATGGTAGGTCCATTCCGGCGGCTCCTTCATAAGGCCTCCTTGATCGCTTTCAGGTCTTCGCGTAACTCAGTTTGAAGCGCATTGAAGTGGTCAGCGCCGCGCAGCTGCGCACGCATCGTAAAAAAAGCCCCGACGGATACGAGGAGCCATGTGCCAGCGATTGCCCACACCACAGCCAACAAGTACGGTGTTCCGAATGCCGTGGCAATCAAAGCGAAGCAAAGGAATGAAAGAGTGAACAAGACGCCCACTGCGAGCGCGACCATCGAAATTAGCTCCCGCAATAAAGTCGCTTTTGTTTCCGCAAGCTCGAGCCCAGCTAGCTCAGCATAGTCACCTGCTCGGGCCGCGCAAAAAGTTGCAATCGCCTTCCAGCGTCGGACATTAGCTTGCGCTTGTGACAGAGGATTTAGCACGCTGACCTCAGTTGGAAGATAGTTTTCGTCCTAGTTATCTGCGAAGGGTGGCCGGGCCGTACTTTCCTGTGACACAGACTCCCCGTTCCATACCTATCACATCAATGAAAAATCAAATAGAGGATAACCAGTACGATTACTGGGACCCCAAGCAGCCAACCTAAAAGATACGGCATGTCTATGCTCCCTCTAGAAGTTGTCGATTGGATACGCGTTGACCGGTAGGTGCAGCAAATGCTACCTATCACTCGCCCGCACAATGTAAATTACTCACAGCAAAAAACGTTCCCAAATCAACATTACGACACTACGGATGCCGAAATGAAAACGACTCTATGGTCTTCAATCCGAAGCACCGCTGTGATTACTTCTATGGCTTTGATTCCCGTGCCAGCGTTCGCTCAATCCTCGGCATCGTCAGCCTCGGATAACGCGTCACAAATCGACGCCGAGAAGCGCGCCGTTGCCCATCCGCCCATTGATGCGGCGAGTGGTACGCGCACCGCAACGTCACTGCCTATATTAACGCCGCCATTGAGCGATACCGCTGAGAATGGACGCAAATCTCAGCCGTCAACGCCTGATGCGCCTTTGCCAAAGCCTTACTGAGCACCGCACTCGCAGGCGACGAACAAAGCAAGCCAAATCTAACGGCTTATCCGCATGCCTAAGATGATCCCGCCAACCGCCGCAAGGGTCATGGCCTTCCACGGATTTTCGTGGACGAAATCGTCTGCGCTGTCAGACGCCGCCCGATAATTCCGTTGCAAAACTTCTTGTGCGTCGCCGAGAACTTTTCCCACTTGCTTGGCTGATGCCTCGCCATCAGAGGCGGACGCATTACTTGTGCTCATGTCAGGCGCGTCCCACGACTGGGAGGCCTGCGCGAAATCGCTATGCGTCGTTTTTGAGTCGGGGCTTTCAGAGGCATTAGGCTTTCCATCGGCGCCGCTCGCCGGAGCACTTTCTTTCGCGATGTCAGACATTGTTGACTCCCATGAGTTATGGCGCCTCACGGTAGGACCGTGCGGCGCTCGACAACTTAATTGCTGGTGCCGTTGCTGGACTTCGCACCTGCGCCCGCTGTACCGGGTTGTGCCCCCGTGCCTGTTCCGATACCACCTCCAGGAACAGTCTTGCCAGGCGCGCTCATGGCACTGCCGGTCTTGCCGGACTGATTGGGCGCTC
>NZ_CAXTGZ010000791.1:864-2392 GCF_964243625.1 uncultured Caballeronia sp. | reverse complement strand
TTCGATCAGTTTTTCGAGCTTGACGGCGTCGGCAGCGAAACCGCGAATGCCTTCGGCGAGCTTTTCGGTCGCCATGGCGTCGTCGTTCAGGAGGAAGCGGAAGCTCGACTCATCGACGTTGATCTTGTCGACCTTGTCGTTTGCAACGGCTTCCGGCGACAGCTTGCGCTCAACCTTGTCATTGCTCTCGGCAAGCTTCTTGAGCAGATCCGGGCTGATGGTCAGCAGATCGCAGCCGGCCAGTTCCGTGATTTGATTGACCGTGCGAAAGCTTGCGCCCATCACTTCGGTCTTGTAGCCGAACTTCTTGTAGTACGCGTAGATCTTGCGCACCGACTGCACGCCCGGATCGTTCGCGCCGCCCATCTTCACTTCGTCCCAGTCCGCGCCCGCCGACTTCTTGTACCAGTCGTAAATACGGCCGACGAACGGCGAGATCAGTTGCGCGCCCGCGTCCGCTGCAGCCGCTGCTTGCACCGGTGCGAACAGGAGCGTCATGTTGCAGTGGATGCCGTCCTTCTGCAGCGTTTCCATGGCGCGGATGCCTTCCCACGTGGACGCGAGCTTGATCAGGATGCGCTTGCGGTCGATGCCCGCATCTTCGTACAGCTTGATGATCTCGCGGCCCTTGTCGACGGAAGCCTTCGTGTCGAACGAAAGACGTGCATCGACTTCAGTGGACACGCGGCCCGGGACGATCTTCAGGATTTCCTTGCCGAACGCCACCAGCAACTGGTCGATGATGTGACCCGTAGACTTGCTCGCGTGATCCTTGACGGTCTTTTCGAGCAGCGGCTTGTAGTCGTCGTTCTGGACGGCCTTCAAGATCAGCGACGGGTTCGTGGTCGCGTCCTGCGGTTTGAATTCGCCGAGTTGCTGGAAGTTGCCGGTATCGGCGACGACGGTGGTGTATTGCTTGAGCTGGTCGAGAGCGGATGTCATATCTGGTCTTCGGCGCGTTGTGCCGTTGTCAAAGATGCGGATTGCCCGCGTTGAAAGGAGGTTGCGAGACCGCACGTGATGCCGCGGCGCCAAACCTTCTGGCAATTGTCTCGCACAAGAGTGACATTCTAGTCCTGCTGCGCAATTTGGCGCAGGCGTCGGTGTTTCCCGCTGCAGTTCGAGTGCCCGAGCTAGCAGAGGTTCCGGCGCGCCGCGCAAGGTGAACAAGCCCA
Organism: uncultured Caballeronia sp.; assembly: GCF_964243625.1. Classification (NCBI taxonomy): domain Bacteria; kingdom Pseudomonadati; phylum Pseudomonadota; class Betaproteobacteria; order Burkholderiales; family Burkholderiaceae; genus Caballeronia; species uncultured Caballeronia sp. The sequence continues at coordinate 1,217 of NZ_CAXTGZ010000791.1, read as the reverse complement.
TTACACGCCGGCCCTGTGAACATTTCGCGTCGGCACCCTGAATCTACGCCCGGCGCGCGTTCAGCACAATCTGCGTGACGATGCCGCCGACAAGACCCCAGAATGCCGATCCTATCGATAAAAGCGTGAGCCCCGACGCCGTCACCATGAACGTGACAAGCGCTGCTTCGCGCTCGCGAATGTCGTGCATGGCGTTGGTGAGACCGCTCATGATTGAGCCGAACAACGCGAGCGCCGCGACCGAGACTACCAGCGCCTTCGGCAGCGACCCGAACAGCGCCGCGATGGTGGCCCCGAAGATGCCGGCGACCAGATAGAAAATGCCGCACCAGACGGCCGCCATGTATCGGCGG
>NZ_CAXTGZ010000791.1:0-854 GCF_964243625.1 uncultured Caballeronia sp. | reverse complement strand
TGCGCTTCCGGCCCAGTGCAGATGGCGGCGGTGATCGCGGCCAGGTTGATGCCGTGCGAGCCGAACGGCGCGAGCAGGAGCGACGCAATGCCCGTTGTCGCGATCAATGGCGCCGATGGCGTGTCATAGCCATCCGCGCGCAGCACGGCGATGCCGGGTACGTTTTGCGAGGCCATTGCCACCACGAAAAGCGGGATGCCGATACTGACCGCCGCCGCGAACGTGAAGTGCGGCATGGTGAAGACCGGGTGCGCCAGCGCGACGTGAAACTGGCTGAAATCGAGCAGGCCGAGCGTTCCGGCGGCGACGATGCCGACCACGAGCGTCGTCAGGATGGCGTAGCGGGGCGCGAGGCGCTTGACGATGAGATAGGTGAAGAACATTGCCAGCACAAGGGCTGTCTGGAACTGCGCGGCCCTGAAGATTTCGATGCCGATCTCGAACAGGATGCCCGCCAGCAAAGCCGCCGCGATGCCTGCAGGGATCTTGCGCATGAGGGTATCGAACCAGCCGGTCAGGCCGACAACCGTCAACAGGATTGCACAGACGATAAACGCGCCGATCGCATCCGCATAGGGCACGTTCGGCAGCGACGTCACGAGCAGTGCTGCGCCCGGCGTGGACCACGCAATCACGATCGGCGCGCGGAACTTGAGCGACAGGCCGATCGTGCACAGCGCCATGCCAATGGAGAGCGCCCAGATCCAGGAGGAAATCTGCGCATTGGATAAATGCGCGGCACGCCCGGCCTGGAACATCAGGACGAGAGAGCTGGTATAGCCGGTCATCATCGCGACAAATCCCGCGACCATGGCTGACAGCGACGAATCGGCGAATGGCCGCAAAGCCGTGGC
>NZ_CAXTGZ010000790.1:0-2393 GCF_964243625.1 uncultured Caballeronia sp. | reverse complement strand
CCGCAACGACGATGACCTTCGATGTAATGATCGGCGGCGACGTGGGCTCATACTGACCAGGGGTCTTGACCGGCTGCAGATGCTGCAGATCGAGCACGCCGTTTTCGGCGAAGGTGGCACAGCGCTGACCGGTGGCGGCATCGAGTTCGAACAGGCGGCCATCGTTCACCGGGAGGATGATCCGGCGCGAGCACGCGGGCAGGGCCGCTGCGCTGCTGGTCTCGCGCGCCTGCGATGCGGCGGCGGTCTCGTGGTAGGAAACGCCTCTGCATGTTACGTGCTGGAAGCTGGGATCAGGCTTGAGGTCCGGGTTGAAACGCCATTTCTCCTTGCCCGTCGCTCCATCCAGCGCGATCGCAATCTGATGCGGCGTGCAGAAGAACAGCGTTCCATCGACTGCCAGCGGTGTCACTTCGTTGGTTATCTCGACCGGATCGTTCGGCCCTTTCATGTCGCCGGTGCGGAACATCCAGGCCTCTTTCAAGGTGCCCGTGTTCCTGCTGTTGATCTGCGTGAGCGGCGAATATCGCGTTCCAGCTTGCGTACTGCCGTAGGCGAGCCAATCGCCCGGCCGGGAGGCGGCCGCTGCCGGCGCGCTGTCTGTCTGCGCCTGCACGGTGCCGTTGATTTCCTGCGGATCGTTGAACGCGGCATATGCAAGGGCGATGCCGCTAAGCACCACCGCTGCAGCGAGCGTCAGGCCGCCTTTCTTTACGGGCGTCGCAAACAGGCGATAGGTGAATGGAAGCAACAGCCAGACGCCGGCGATAACCAGTACGTCCAGGCGCGGCGCCAGCGCCCAAAAGTCGAACCCCGCCTCGATGACCGCCCATATCAAGGTGCCAAAGAGCAGCAGCGCATAAAGATAAAGCGCCGACGTGCTTCGTCGCCAGACGAGATAAGCGACCGCCAGCATGAAAAGTCCGGCGATCACGTAATAAGGCGACCCTCCGATTGCGATCAGCCAGATACCCATTGCCACGAGGTAAATCCCCGACAGCAACAAAAACGCAATGGTGAGCCACTTTACGATGGGAGATGACGCGACAGGGGATCGCGCTGCCGGAGAGTTCGTGTTCATTTACGCACCTCGGGTTGTAGCCTCTAGCGGTTCTTGGCAGAACGGTGCCAAGGAAATTGCATGACGGGAAGGGTAACCGGTGTGGAATACGCTATGCCGGATCGACTTGATGCGGCTATCGCGCCGTCGAACATGGCGACCCGAAAGGCACACACATCGGCGGAGCGCCCGGGCGGCGCGCGCAAGCTTTCAAAAAAGTCGAAATTTCGGCGATGCGCATGAATATGACTTTTATAGAAACAAGCGCTGCTTCGCAATCATCATGCCCGGAGGGTCACATCGAGCCGGGGGCACGGTTCAGGTTGCGCGTCTAGCGCTTCGTGACCGCGGCAATATCGAACACGGCGCGGACTCCGAATCCGAGCTTTTCATACACGCTGGCCGCGCCGGTGTTTCCGTCTCTCACGTGAAGAAACGCGGTGTCGCCACGCTCGAGGATGGTCTCCGTGATTGCCGCGCTCAGTAGCTGCGCATAGCGCTTGCCTCGATGCTCAGGATGCGTGCATACGCCGCTTACCTCGGTTGCGCCGTCGAGCCGCATCCGCTCCCCAGCCATTGCAATGAGCTTGTCGTCGTGATCGAAGATACCCAGATACCGGCCTAGTGTGACCGTTCGAGCTTCCATCGGGCCGGGCTGTGCCAGCGCGGCGAGCTCGACCATGGCGTTGCCATCGGCGAGGGTGAGTACGCGCATTGACGGGTGAGCAGCCGCGCGTGCGGGTGCCTTGAAACTCGCCCTCGTGCATGTCATCTGCGCGAGGGTGTAGCGCCAGTCGACAGTCCAGTCTTCGGGCGGCGCGTCCTTGTCGATGGCGAAAACGCCAACCAGCGAACCGGCGCCCACAACTTCGGCCAGTGCGCTCCAGCAAGCCGGATCGGCGGAATTCATGACCGCTGCGATGGGCGATATGGACGGTTCGAAGCGGCGAGCCAATTCATTGCCCGAGCTGACCGAGCGTTGCAAGGTGGTGAGCGCGTTCCACGCCGGATTGTCGAGAGGATGCACTAAGCGAAGCTCCTTTTAAGGTTAGTGGGGGGTGCCGTCTTACCATGAACACCAGGCAGCCCGCAATATTCCCTGCACGGCTAACTGATTACCGATATCTCGGTTGCCAATAGTGCCTTCATTGCCGGTCGTCTGCTGCTTCTGTATGGTGTTCGTCATGCGCAATGCACTGATACGCAGCACAGAAGAGGATACTGAATGACTTCCGAGAACGGCACCCATACCGATACCCCGATCCGCACCGATGTCCTGATTGTCGGTGCCGGTCCCGTTGGACTTTTTGCGGCGTTCGAGGCGGGCGTCGTC
>NZ_CAXTGZ010000789.1:0-2398 GCF_964243625.1 uncultured Caballeronia sp. | reverse complement strand
GCCTACAGTTTGGGAGCACCGAGGAGGTCCGTGAGTTCAGCGTTCACTGTCAAATTTTCTGCCAAGCTCCTAAGCCGAAGCCGATGTGTCGCCTTTGGAGAAAGGTTTCCCTTATGGTCGATGCTCTAGCGAGCGAGCCTTTTGGGTGAAGCGGCAAGCTCTTGCCGATTGGATAGTTGTTTAGTACCCGCTTATACGGAGAGATCAGTGATAAACAACAGGGGCATCAACTGCGTGCGCTTAGTCGTAATTGGCACCGTTGAGGGATTCAAACCGAAAAACCCAGTTTCGATCGACGATTGTTTAGACGAACATGAATAACGCATCCTCCGCAGCGGTCGCATTGAAACCGTCGAATGGCGAAGATCGCGGCCGGACACTCACGACCGAATTTTACGAGCGTCTACGCAGCGATATTCTTCGCGGTCAGCTTGCCCCCGATACCAAGTTGCGCATCGATGCGCTCAGCGAACAGTACGCCGTGGGCCCAACGCCGGTGCGAGAGGCACTGAGCCGGCTATCAGCGGAAGGATTGGTAGATAAGCGGGAGCTACGAGGGTTTGCCGTGACGGGCGTTAGTCTCACGGAAATTCGTTCACTGACGAAAACACGCTGCTGGCTTGAAGAAATCGCATTGCGCGAGTCGTTGCGAAATAGAACCGATGCATGGGAAGAAGGCGTCCTGATTGCATTCCATCGGATGACGCGTCTGCCACGACTCGAAAGCATGAATCCTCCCGTTCCGGCGCCGGCTGCTGACCTGTTGCATTGGGCTTACCACGACGCACTTGTGGCGAACTGTGACTCACCATCGTTGCTCAGCTATTGCAAAGATCTTCGGGAAAAATGTGACCGCTATCGCTCCTTGGCGGCGTCCAGCATTTATCGGCCCGATCGCGATCCGATGGCAGAGCATCGAGCAATTCTCGACGCGGTTCTCGCGAACGATGTCGACACTGCGGTGAGGAATCTAGTAGCACACTACAAAGCGACGTTAAAGCAAGTCGAAAGACACTTCGCCGTATGAAATACTGCTGCTTATGCCGTAATGCCGTTCAGTTAAGATTCTTCTTGAGGCGTCGAACGGTGTGACGTTTAGTGGGATTTGACGACTCGGTCGCATGCGCGCCCGGGTCGTTTTTCATTGGGTAGCGACTTGAGGCGTTCAAGCAAACGCTTAAGACCGGTTGGCGATTTTGCATAGGCTGGAGTAATAGCGGCCCACATCATTTTGTGCTGGATCGTATGAAGGACGCGCACGAAGCTGATATCAGGCGGTTCGAATTTGGCTTCCCATGCGGCGCTGGCGATCTCACGGCGAATCAGGTTGTATGCGATCAATGTGCACCATATCTCCTGGTACACGCCTTCGACGGTGCGGCTGCGCAAGGTCAACTCCGAACCCAGCATCGATTGCTTGATCTCCCGATAACCGGTTCCGATCTCCCGACGACGCTCGTAGCAGGCCACGATATCAGTGGGTTTGAAACGCCGACGGTCGCCCAGCGAAGTCAGCAGCGCGCGTCAATGGTGCGAATTGCCTGTGCGTTCCAGAATTCGGGCAAAGCCGGGCACTTCTTGCCCGCCTGCCGCGAGACGCGCATGCGCACCGTTGCATCGTAAGCATCCGGCGATCTCATCTGGTTTTTGTTCCTGGGCGTAAGAGCATACGTTTCCACGATCAGGAAGCGGACACGTGCACACTATTTCCCAAGACATTTCGACGGGGCGCACTCGGCGGACTTATAGCACCTCGTTTAAGTCAGAGCTTATCGAGCTATCGAACAATGTCGCCAGGTCGGGCGTCTCATGTTCAGCCGTGGCGATCTCCCTTATGGATCGGACTTGGTTTTGGGGTCAAAATCAAGCTTCACTGCATTAAGAGCCGACACATCTCGCGGAGTCTTTACAGATAGCCTCGCCGGCCTCTATATTGTTCAGGATCCCGAACCAATATTTAATGGATTTTGTGATGTGAGTAAAGGGGTTGCCGCAATTATCACCAATTGGTACGCGGCTCTATTCGCAATTTATCCGTGAAGAATGGGCTGTTCGGTGCGGCACTCTTGTGGGGTCGTCGTAGCGTCAACACCATAAGTTGTGCAGGCACGCCATACCCAACGTTGAAAGATGTAAGCCGCGACGACCCGACAGATAATGAAGTTTCAGAGGGTCCCCAGCCCGATCGTGACCGCGCCAAAACTAGGAGTGAACTGGATTGCACTTCAGCGGGATTCAATCGCCGCCGAATACGCGGTCTACGCGCATACAGGATACGCGCTTTTGCCGAATTCTTTCAAGAATGCATCTGCTCCTCTTAGATCGCAGAGCGCTAAATCTCGGTTGCCGGAGGAGTTTGGAAAATTATTCCATATAAGAATATTAAATTAGAATTTAT
>NZ_CAXTGZ010000788.1:0-2404 GCF_964243625.1 uncultured Caballeronia sp. | reverse complement strand
CGATTCCCATGAACGATGTCATGTTCGCGACTTTTGGGCTCGCGTATCTCGACATTGTGTTCAGAATCGCCAACTGGCTGCGTGCTCAGGCGCTCGACTGGACGCGCGTGATGGTGCTCGTCAGCGGGCAATCGGGGCGCCCGACAGCGGGCGTCACATGGGCATCAAACAATATGTGCCATTTGATGTGGCGCGCATCCGGGCGCGTGCTCGTTCCTGAAAAATTGCTGGTTGCGCCTCACGCGCCGTCGTTTTCAGTCGCCAACTTGCCTGATGAAGCCGGGCTTGCTGATCTTGAGAGGACCTATCGATATCTTTGGCAAAACACTCGCTCAAGCATCGAAGTTGCGCGGCAGCTATTTCCGACTCAGGCAGCCTACCGATTTGAGCCGTCGCCTGCAGAGCGCATGCCGGTTTTGAACTCGGTCGACGATCGTGACGCAACTACCGCCCGGCTGCGCAGGATCATGGAGGATCCCTCCCAATTGCTCTCAAATTGTGTGGCAGATTACATAATCGACCAATTGCATGACAACGGCAACAAACCGTCCCTAGTTCAGATACCTGGCTTTACGAACGTGACATATCCGGACGGTTCAAAACGCTGAGACAACAGCATGCCAGCAAGACCATGGGAACCAAAAAACAAGTACGGTTTCAAGGAGACAGCATCATGACAGTACTACAAGCAGCTCGTCGAGGGAAGTCGGCGTCATCCACGGTTTTCAAGGTGACATTGGTTTGCTTCGCGGTATCGATGATTGATGGCTTCGACACGTTGATGCTGTCGTTTGTCGCGCCATTGCTGGCGAAATCTCTGCACATGGACCACGCCGCGTTGGGGCGCGTGTTCGGCGCAGGCTTCGTCGGCACCGTTTTAGGATCCCTCTTAATCGGACCCGCCGCAGATCGCTTTGGTCGCCGTCCCATGCTTGTGCTAGCGTTGGTCGTGACCGGCGTTTTCACGTTGCTTTGCGCGTTTGCGCAGACCGCTCTCGCGCTTGCGGCACTGCGTTTCATTGGTGGACTCGGAATGGGCGGCGCGATTCCGGCTATTGCTGCGATTACTGCCGAAAGCAGTCACTCCGAAAAGCGGTCTTCACTAGTTATTCTGATGTTTATCGGATTTCCGCTCGGCGCGGTGGTGGGAGGAGCCGTTACATCCGTTCTCATGATGCGCTTTGGCTGGCCATTCGTTTTCTTTCTGGGAGGAACCTGCGCGCTTCTTGCGATCTGGTCAGTCCTTAAGGTCATTCCAAAGACGGAAGTCGCTAGAGGGGAGGCCGCTTCCGCACCTGATTCTGTGGTGGGGAGTTTCGTCGGCAATCTTTTTGCCGACGGACGTGGTCCATCCACGCTTGCGCTCTGGTTTGGCGTTCTGGCAGCCATGATACTGTCCGGCTTCCTTGTGAGCTTCATGCCGACAATTCTTAACCTTAACGGCGTCGCGCCGGACCGTGCCGCGCTCGGCGCGGTGGTGCTGAACCTTGGCGCTATCATTGGCGCGCTTGTGATTTCAGCGATAGTCGGCCGGGCGGGCCCATTTGTCCCGGTTGCAATTTCTTTCCTTTGCGGCGGCGCGCTAGTTTTTATATTGGGCCGGGTCATAGGCGCCGGTAATGCGGCGTTTGGCTTGCTGTTTCTTGTCGGGGCCTTTCTGGTGGGCGGCCAGCTCACTATTCCAGCGATTGCGAGCAGACTCTTTCCTGCCACGACCCGCGCTGCAGGTATCGGTTGGGCAATGGCGATCGGTCGAACAGGCTCGATTATCGGCCCTCTCGTAGGCGGCATGTTGCTCGCGCAGCACCTTCCGCTGCCGCAACTGTTCCTAATCGCTTCGTCACTGGCAGTCTTCGGCGCCGCAGGCATCTCCTTGTCCAATTACTGGCGGCCCCGGGACGATATCGATCGCAATCGCTCATTTAATCGATCAACCCTCAAAGAAGCCAAGGCTACTGATGGAAACCACTAAGTTCAATACGTTTACGACCACCAAACTGCTGACGGCCGTTCAGGTGCTCGAGACGAGCGGAGCTAGAGCAGTAGAAACGTTTTGTATCGGTGATACCCGGTACCTTGCAGTTCCTCAACTCGCGCGCGACATCGATGGCCAACCGGCCAGCATGAATGCTGGCGACAGCAACACCGATATGCTGGTTTATCGGTGGGAACGCGGCGAATTCGTGCTGCACGATTCGCTGCCAGTGCCGGGTGGCGAAGACGCCGAATATTTCGAACTGGACGGTGCATGTTTTCTCGCGACATGCGGTGTGCGGTCGGGCGCGGGTCCTTATTCGATCGATACCAAGGCCGTCATTTACAAGATTAACGCTGGCAAGTGGGAGCCGTTTCAGACGTTCAACGTATTCGCGGCGAAGCAATGGCATTTCTTTTCCATTGATAC
>NZ_CAXTGZ010000787.1:0-2419 GCF_964243625.1 uncultured Caballeronia sp. | reverse complement strand
GATGGGTTTGGATACAACTACTTGGCAATAACAACGAGACTCTTCCACAAAAAAGCGTTCACGATTTATTGAACGAGAAGGCAATCTGCGCGGAGGCGAACGACTATCCTTGGTCCCCGGAGCACAGAGGTTCGACTGAATTGCGCAAATACGTTGCATCGGCGTGTTGTCTGAATTCGCGGTCGATATACCTTCGGAACGTCGAGAGCAGAGATTGCGGCTGTACAGAACCTGACGCATCGATGAGGCACTTCGATCAAATTTTGCAGTGCTACGATGCCCGAACCTCCGTGAATCTTGCAGCAGGACCGTAGCCTTCAACTGACGAATGTCGGCTAACTAGCGACGCATGTGAAGGACGAAGCTGAGTTTACATCGCCGGTGCCTTTAAATCGCGCAAAGGTGGGATAATTACATAAGGGTCTCGTCCGGCCCGGCACGCCGATGGTGTCAGTCATGACCTGATTAACGGGACTAACACCTTTTTCATTCCAATTTTCGAGCGCGGTCAACGAATCCCAAGCCGGATTGAATACTGTACTGGTTCCGTGTTGCAGGCCCGGAATCTCATAAAAGCGAACGAAGCCATTCACTGTGGCCGCCGTCATGGTAGCGATCAGGCGCTGATAATAGATCTCGGTCGCACGGGTACTCACAGTTAGGTCCACCGTTCCATGTGCCATCAAAAGTTTGCCGCCTTTGGCATTGAACGCCGAGAGGTCTGAGCTGTTTGCATCGAGCGCAGAAAGTTCGCTGATGCGTGTACCCCATTGGCCTGCGTTCGCCGGATCGAACGTCAGTGAGTTGAAGTTCGAGTTATTTACGACTGAGTAACGGACGAATTGATCAGAAATTTGGCCATCGAACATCGCTGTAGCTTGAAGGGGGTAGCTCGGTTGCGTGGTCCCCAATGCGAGTCGAGTAACAATCGACTCCAACGGCGAAGTATTCACTCCTCCTAGGTCCGCGCCGAAGACGTTATAGCCGGGGTACGACGTTTCACCACTTGTGAGCGGGTAAATGAAGTCAAGGGGCGTATTCATCGTGTTCAACGCTTCGATCTGCACGTCCGATAAGCAGGTATCGCCCGTGTCTGTCCCGCCCGGACATCTGAGTGCGTCTCCGCGGAGCATCGCGGTTGATGGATCGAAAGTGGAGTTGCAAGCCTGCACGTTGCTAATGATCCCGTCTGTGGCGCCGTCGAGCGCGTCACAAGCCCCCATGACGGTCTTGAATAGCAATGTTCGCTTTGCCGTGTTTAGATATCCGCCCGGTGCTGCAAACCCTTGCGTGGCGCGGAGTTGCTGCAGGCTCAGGCTTGTGAAGTCGTACGCGGGATAAAACGCAATCACGCCGTCCCAATCGGCAGGCCAGCGCTGGGCCACCGTGAGCGCTTCGCGCCCGCCTGTTGAACCTCCAGCGAAATAGGATTTGCTTGGTCCCGTTACTGCATATCGTGCCTTGATCAGGAACACCGCGGCGTCATGCGTTTTTTTGAGTGCCGCGCCAGCAAAGTTATCGTAGGCTTCCTGATTGACCGAGAAAGAACCATCTACGATACCGTTCGTACTCTGATGCCCAGAGTCACTAGCGAATACCGCGTAGCCGCGGCCCAGCGGTCCTAATTCATCGATAGCCCCGCTCGGAACATTGCCGGTTACGGCAGGAATCGATCCGTCGAAGCCGCCGCCTAGCATAAGTGCTTTGGTGTTCCAGTTTGTCGGCAAGCCAAGTTGGAATTTAATATTTGGCGCAGTCGGATCGACTGGTTGGATATTCCCGGACACCAGGCAATATTCCCCAACGGCCGCTACCCCCGTGCCACTCGCCGGAACGGTCGTCGCGGCGGTAACGACTGCTCCTGCAGTCGGCAATCCTATGGACGTCGCGGGAACCGTCACGCCCGCTAGCTGCGGGCAAGAAATTTGCGCGACGGGTTGGGACGAAGAGCCGTGGTCATGGCCTCCACAAGCACATAACACGAGCGAAAGCAATATTCCCGGCGCCACGGAGCGCGCGCGCTCAAACTTGTCGCGTATTAAAGTCATTACTTGTCCCCTGAATAGCATTTGATGGCATGCCAGCCTGTAATTATTAATTGCTCGCCACCTTCGTACAATCGAAATAAGGCTTCGCGAGTTGTCCATAAGTGCCGACTGGAAACATCTCATCGAGCTGGGTTGGCCGGCCGCCTTGCAGTACGTGCAGTTGATCCACAGCCGACCCTCTGCGGCGTGGCCGGGCTCACGGACCCCATGACAAGAGATGAGCTTGACATAGAGATCGCGCCCTATACGGTCCAGCTGGCCGAAGGCTCATAATTGTTCGAGCAGTGACGATAAAAACCTCGATTTTCGGCACCGATCCTAGCGCTTTTCACCGCTGAGCATCGCGGCAATACGGCCGCCATCTTGAATTT
>NZ_CAXTGZ010000786.1:0-2419 GCF_964243625.1 uncultured Caballeronia sp. | reverse complement strand
TTCCCAGGCGCCGTCTGCGGTGGCGTTACCTTGCTAGGCTTTGCAGCAGTCTTGTTGCTCTTCGCGACGGCCTTAGGCGACCTGCCATTTGTTTTCTTGGGCATTTCCGGGTCTCCGGGCGGATGATCAGTAAGGGTAGGGTGGTGATTGAACTGTGTAGAAAGAGCTGGCCGAATCACTTCCACGTACGCCGATTCCGGTTCAGTGTTCGCGTGAATAAAGTCTAGGGGCGACCTTAAGCGAGCAATGATTTCAGGCGTGAGGACAGGATCGGGTTGATCGAAAAAACCATGCGGTAGGCCAAGCGTCGTTTCCATGTGAAACGCTGTCTCGGGCGTAAACCTCTCGCCATTTACCAGTTCGGCTACGCGCGTTAGGTTGGAGTCGAGTCCGAGTGCAATATTTTCTGCGCCCACTGCATCGACCAACAATTTAAACGAACGCGTTTTGAAGATGGATGCCGTCTGAGCCGCGTCTCTTGAAGGCGGCGCTTTAACGTAAGGCTTGTTCGTTCGGCGCGGTGTTGCATCTGATTGTTGGCGCGATTGATGCTGGCCCTTATCTCGAGATCCAGAGTATCGCCCGTGTGGTTGACTCATAAAGTGGGGCTCCCGGTCGTCAAATCACTAACAATTTCCACATTATAGGGCGAGGGTGTATCTACAGCGGCTTCACTATAGGGAAAGAACCCGTCCTCAGGATTCAACTCTCACTGTGCTGCTGTTGGCGCCAGATGTTACCGGATCGAAGGCAGCGCCCCATTAAAGATACAAGATGTCGAACCCCGTGACGCGGGGCCAAACGTTTAAGGATGAGTCGACGACATACTTGGGAAGGGCGTAGGCAGTGTTCGCTGGCGGTCCTGATGCGCTTGCTGGGCTCAGCACTTAAGCTACACAGGAGTCAAGATACGAACCGTCTAATCTACCCGACAGCGATCGGGACTGTTGCGGGAAGCCCCATCTCAGATTTCGTCACTTGGATCGCACAGTTCGAGCTTGAACTGCCATCCTTCAAACGTCATTAGCATGCGCCCTAGTTCGTCCCACTCAACACGGCGCCCATCTACGACGACGCATGGCATACGCGAATGCTCGTCACCGTCCCATTCGATTCTGCCACGGATTGTCTCGTCGACAATTTGCAATCCGAGATCGCCATCTCTTACGTGCACAACCGCGAGCAAACGACGCATCTTTTCAATCAGCCTTCCAAGCAATACAAATTGATCCGCTTCCGCATCTCCAAGAATCTGAAACCGGTAGCCCGATGGTTGTTTCTCGCTAGTCGCGTCGAATGCCTCCAGAGAAAGTTTGTCGCCAAACAACAGACTTCGAAAACGAAACTCGTGAACAGCTCCGCTGGCGTCTGACAGGTGCATCGGTTCAAACTTTGTTTGATCAAAATTGTCGATACCGGCGTGCTTTGCCATTTCGCGGTTGAAGCAGGCGGTGCACAGCAATCGGTCGCTGTGCTCGTCGCTTCCAGTATGGATGGTGTCGTACTGTGGCACGGTGGCTTTGCAAGCTGCGCATTGACTGACGGACATGACGGAACTCCACGAAATCAAATGAGCGGCGCGTTTCGCAACCGATGATACTTCGCGGGCCTGATGCGGTACGAAAGATCGGCTTTGTTCGCGAGGCCCATTTTGTCATGCCAGAACGGCCCTGCAACTATATGCGGCCGATCTATTTTCCTGAGAGCGCTTTTGATGTACAAATTTGTTGTAGCTTAAGTGGCATACAACGTCTCACATCAACCAGGTTCCGCCTTAACAGATTGTCTGACTGCCAAGGGATAATTGCTCATGTTACGAGTTTATTGCGCGGGTCCGCTTTTTAACCCAAGCGAGCGCGCTGAGATGGAAAGCATTGCCAGCACGCTGGAGCTATCTGGTTTTTCAACTTTTCTTCCGCATCGCGACGGGCTAGAGTTTGCTCAAATCAAGCCTGCGTTGGAACGATGCGGCGCATCCCCCAGCGAAGCAGCACGCATCATTGATAAAGCGATCTTCGCTCTGGACACGTATCAGTTGCTTCGACGTTGCGATGTGGTTGTGGCGAACTTGAACGGCAGAGTACCCGATGAGGGAACAATCGTCGAGGCGACGCTCGCGTGGCACTCCGGCAAACCGCTTGTGCTGTACAAAACCGACGTACGCTCGATGCTCAGTGGTTCTGACAATCCGATGGTGACAGGGCTTGGCGACTTCGAAACAATCAACGATCTATCGGTTTTGCCGGCCGCCATAGAGCGAGTTGTCGCCCTTCACAGCTCAGGAAAAGTATCTGGAACCATGGAACTTGGTGCATCCATAGCGACGCTTCGGAATGACAGCGATGATGTTTGCGCCGTTGCGGCGGTGCTTTACCAAAATAGCCATCGGAAAAGCAAACTGTAGGCGTCATACCTGCAA
>NZ_CAXTGZ010000785.1:0-2432 GCF_964243625.1 uncultured Caballeronia sp. | reverse complement strand
GCGGGGCCTCCGGCGACAGCGGAACTTTTTTCTGATTTGCTGTCTAATATTACACAGTGCGCCTTGGCGCAGCGTGTTCGCCACGGCAGCAGCGATCCACCCGGCATTTCAGCGCAAGTTCTGGTTGAGTGTCATCGCCCCGGCAGTGCAGGCTTCGCATCGAACGCGGCCAGGCACTCGTCTTCAGAGTCGTCTTCAAAGTTTAAACAGCAGCGACGTCGGCGGATGGCTTAGTCCATGCGTTATATCGTGTATGACTCATGGTATTGCGCGCTTTACCCCGGCGTTCTTCGACACCTACAGCCCGGCGAACGGCTGCACCCCGAGTGCGCCGTGCGCTATTTTTTGCTCGAAACCGCTGATCGACCGCGAGCGCCGAGGCGCCCGGACTGGCCGTCGGCGGGGTTGTGACGCATCGAATGCACTATTTCGATGCCCGGGCGGGCGCAATACAGGAATTCACGAAACATGAAAGAACTGGTCAAGCCGCTTAAGACGTACAAGGGTTACGAAATTCACCCGCTGATCTACCCGCGCGGAGCACGTCAAGGCGCAGCGGTTCGTGCAGCGGATACCGGTTACGAAGCATCGGTGCGTATCTGCCGCGCGCCGCCGGCTGGTGAGGAAGCCACGGGCGAAAGCCGCGTGTTCCGTATCGAGCAGGACGGAAGTTTTGAAAATGGCGGACAGGCGCGGCGGGCCTGCTTGTTGCATGCGGAAAAGCTGATCGACGGTCAGATCGACGGGCAGTCTGTTGCAGATCTGTGACTATCGGTGATTGATATCCGATAAAAGGCATCGCGGTTGCATGCTGGTCTCGCATACAATCGCATCGAACGACGAATTAAGGAGCTTTATATGGCGAAAGAAGAGTTACTCGAGCTGGACGGCATTGTTGACGAAGTGCTTCCCGATAGCCGCTACCGCGTGACGCTGGATAACGGCGTGGTCGTGGGCGCGTATGCATCGGGCCGCATGCGCAAGAATCACATCCGGATTCTTGCTGGTGACCGCGTGACGCTGGAATTGTCGGTGTATGACCTGACGAAAGGCCGGATCAACTTCCGGCACAAGGACGAGCGCGCTACCGGCGGCGGTGGACCGCGTCCGCAAATGCGTCGCCGTTAAGACCGGATGTCCGTATAGGGCACGCGTCAATGCGCGCCGTGGGCAACAGGTAACAACGCAGCAACGCCGAGAGCCAGGCTTCGTCGGCGCCGCCGCTGGATGCTGTCAGTCAGCATCGCATGGCGCCGATGTCGCTCTCCCGTCTGTCAAAAAACTTTTCCCCCTTTCCGGGCCGCGAGCAATCCGTTCACGCCCGCTGCAAAGCCGTCTTCGTCGTTTGTCGACGATACGAAGGTAGCACTTGCCTGTACCTGCGCCGACGCCTGCCCCATCACAATCGACACGCCTGCAACATCGAACATGGCGACGTCGTTCTGCATATCGCCCAGCACCGCCACGTTTTCCAGCGCCACTCCGGCAAGCTGCGCCAGTTCGCGGATGCCTTCACCCTTGTTCGCAAGCGGATGTGTGATGTCCAGGTAATAGCTTTGTGAGCGCATGGCAGTGGCACGACCCTTCAGCGTACCTGCGAACTCGGCCTCCTTGCGTTCGAGCAAGGCCGCGTTACTGGTCGACGCCACGATCTTCTCGACCGAACCCAGGTCGATGTCCTCGAACCGCTTCACCACCACCGCGTCGTATCCCACGGTCCGGCGCTCGAGCGGCACGTACTCGCCGGCGGGATTCGTGATGTACCACTGGTCGTCGATAAACACCCACGCATCGATCCCGTCGCGCGCCAGGCTTTCCAGCGTGGTTTCGGCGGCGTCACGCGCGAGCCAATGCGCATTCATGGTTTTCCAGCCGGCGGGGTCCACAAGTTTGCCGCCGTTGAACGCGGCAAACGGCGTCTTGATACCGAGCGTATCCACGATCGTGCGCATGCCCTTGCCCGGCCGGCTGCTCGCAACCGTAAAGCGCACGCCCGCGGCGCTCAGGTTGCGCACGGCTTCCTTTGCGGGCTCGCCGAGGGTTTTATCGGTGTAGAGCAGCGTGCCGTCGCAATCGGTGATCACAAGTTCGACCTTCGATAACGCCTCCAGCGCGCGATCGGAGTCGTCCTGTGAGCGTTTGGTCAGCTTCAAACCCTTGGGCATCATTCGAATGTCCCCGGCGGCAATTGCCGCGTTTCGCGTACCGAACGCGGATGCCAGAGACGCGCGCCGCCTTCGATGCCCGCTTCGTTCGACACCACTTTCACGTTATCCGGCAAATCGAACTTGAGATTGGCCGCGTTGCCGCCGCCGATCCAGAGGCGGTCGTAGTTCACGAGCGAACTCAGGATGCCGATGACCTTTTCCACACGACGGTTCCAGCGCTTGTTACCCGCCTTGTCGCGCGCGGCATTACCGAGATATTCGTCG